>CAZUHH010000007.1:0-78723 GCA_964620755.1 uncultured Bacteroides sp. | reverse complement strand
AATTGTGTATCGCTAAAATTGTAATAATCAATTATTTTTTTAGTATTTGAAATAATTGGATTATTATTAGCATAATGATGTCCTTTAATTCTAAATTCATTAATTAATTTTTCACATAACAAACTATCATGCTTTTTATTTAAGTGTGATTTATCATATAATCCTATTTCATAACCTTCAAAAAAAATTCTCCATTGTATATCTATTAAAGATTTATCCTTCTTGTATTGTTGATACAAATAATCTATATATGATGAGTTAATATTATTTAAGTATGATTGATCGTTCATTTTAACAATATAATAAAATATTAATAACAATTGATTGTTAATCAAACAAAATTATTATAATATTATAAATATATTATTAAATTTTTGAAAAAACATATAATATAATATTTTTAACTATTAAAATATTATATTAAAATATTATTGCAATAATTACAAGTAGCTATTAAATATTGATTTTAAAATTAATATTGTTGTTTTATAAAAAGTTAATTTGTTTTTTTTGATAGCAAGATAATTATGTATTTGTACTTTTAAAAAAATGTTTTAATAATTTTTCAAATGATTAATAATAATTTGAAGTATATAAACTATTATCAACAATTGAATAATAAACAATTGTTAGCAGTTAATAATATAGACGGTCCATTATTAATAATATCAGGTCCTGGAACCGGTAAAACTCAAGTTATAGCATTAAGAATAGGTCAAATATTAAAAAAAACAGATGTCCTTTCAAGTAGTATTTTATGTATTACTTATACTGATGTTGGAACACATGCAATTCGTAATAGATTGTTAGATTGTATAGGATTAGAAGCATATAAAGTTAATATTTATACATTTCATTCTTTATGTAATTTAATTATAAGAGATAATTTAGACTATTGGAGTAATATAGAGTTAGTGCCTATTTCAAAAATTGAAAAGATTAATTTATTAAAATCTATTATTGATGATTTGCCGAATGATAATATTTTAAAAAGATTTAGTGGGGATATATATTTTGATATTTACAGACTAAATAATTTATTTTCAAACATTAAAAGAGAAAATTGGAATATTAATGAAATAATTAATAAAATTGAAATGTATATATCAAGTGATAATCATTTTATTAATAATTGGTATTATAAAAATAATTATAATAATATAAAAAAATTGACTTCAATTGGAAATATAGAAAAAAATCGTATGTATAAATTAATAGAAGCAATTAATTTATATCCAATATATATAAAAAAAATGTTTAAATATAACAGATACGATTTCGATGATATGATTATATGGACAATAGATTTGTTTAAAAATAAACCTGATATATTAAGATATTATCAAGAAAAATATAATTACATATTAGTAGATGAATATCAAGATACTAGTGAATCTCAAAATTATATTTTAAATCAATTAATAAGTTATTGGGATAATCCTGATATATGTGTTGTTGGAGATGATGATCAATCTATATTTAAATTTCAAGGAGCTAATATAAAAAATATATCTAATTTTATTGATAAATATAAATCATTTGGTCTTGAAATTGTTTATTTAAATAAAAATTATAGATCTAATATTCATATTATTAATGCTGCTTCTACATTAATAAATAATAATAAAAATAGAATTAACAAATTATATCCTAATATTAATAAATGTTTAATAGCTGCAAACAATAATATAAAATCATTTAAACCTGTAATAAGAGAATATAACTCTATAAACGATGAATTATATGATATAGCTAATTATATAAACCATCTTATTAATGTTCAAAATATCAATCCATCTGATATTGCTGTTATATACAGAAATCACAGCTTAATAGAAAATATGCTTGTATTTTTTAATAAAAAAAATATAAAATTTAATATCAAATATAGTAACAATATTTTAAATGTTAAAATAATAAAACAAATTATATCAATATTAAAATATATAGATTGTGAAATCAAAAAACCATTTAGTGGCGAGTATTTATTGTTTGAAATATTGCATTTTGATTTTTTATCTATTAACACTATTAGTATTGCTAAATTAAGACATTATATGTCTATAAATAAAAATATTATATTTATACGTCAAATTATTAATAAATGTGAGTATAACAATGATTTAAAAAATATTCTTAATAAAGATGAAATAATATTATTAAGTATTTTTTCTAATACTTTAGAAAATTTATTTAAAAATATATTAAATATTACAATTCAAGAAATTATCGATAAAATTTTACATGAATTTAATATTTTAAAATATATATTAAAGTCTTCAGATGTTGAAAATAATATAAATTGTGTAAACTCTTTTATATCATATGTCAAAGAATTGATTAATAGAAATCCTAATATTACATTAAGTCAATTTATTGATGATATTAACTTAATGAAAAGATATAAAGTTGATATTGCTTATGAAAAATATGATAATGATGATAGTATAAATTGCTTAACGGCACATTCCTCTAAGGGAAAAGAATTTTTATATGTATTTATTATATCGTGCAATGAATCATATTGGAACACTAAAAAGAATTATAATAAAAATTATAAGTTGCCAAATTATATTTTTAAAAATAATAATAATATTGTTAATAACAACTCAATAGAAGAAGATGATGAAGAGGAAAGAAGACTGTTTTATGTTGCTATAACTAGAGCAAAAGAATATTTATATATATCATTTAGTAGAAAGGATATTAATAATAAAGAATTATTACCATCAAAATTTATTTTAGAATTAATTAATTGTAATAAATCAGTTGTTTATGAAAGTAAGATTAATAATGTAATCTATAAAAGAAATGAATTATTATCTTGTAAAAAAGAGAAAAAAATTAAATATTTAAATTATGATTTTACTAAAAAATTAGTAAAAAATTTAACATTGAATATTACAAGTTTAAATAATTATCTTAAATGTCCTATTAAATTTTATTTTTACCATCTATTAAATATCCCTTATATATATTCATTTAATCAATTATATGGTTTATCAATTCATTATTCATTAAAGAAATTTTTTAATTATATGATTATTAATAATAAAGTTTTTCCTTCTTCAGAATACTTGTATAAGTATTTTTATCAATATATGAATATAAACAAACAAAATTTTTCTGATAATTTATATAATATTTGTTTAGAAAGAGGGAAAAAAAATTTATATTCTTTTTATAATTATTCTATTAATAAATGGAATAAAAATGTTGATATAGAGAAGTATATAAAAAATTGTTTTATTTTCAATATTCCTTTAAAGGGATTTATAGATAAAATAGAGTTTTTAAATGATAGTGATGTAAATATTGTAGATTATAAAACAGGATCTTACAAAAAAGTTAAGTTTGTTAGAAAAGAATTTTGTGAACCTAATAATATAAATAAATTAGGAGGTAATTATTGGCGTCAAGCAATTTTTTATAATATATTATTGGAAAATGATATTAATAGTAATTATAATGTTGTAAATACTAAATTTGAGTTTGTTGAAGCTGATAACAATATACATCATATTGAGCAAATTAATATTCAAAGAGATAATGTTAAAATAGTAGTGCAACAAATTGTAGATAGCTGGAATAAAATTCAAAATTTAGAATTTATAGGATGTAATTTATCAGAATGTAAATGGTGTAATTTTATTGATGAAAATAAAATTATATTATTATAATACGGTTTTATCAAAAAAAAATAATTTTATTATGCGATATATTCAATTTAGAGAAGCTTTAAGAGAAGCTATGATAGAAGAGATGTCTAAAAATAATAATATATATTTAATGGGTGAAGAAGTAGCAAAATATAATGGTGCTTATAAAGTAAGTCAAGGTATGTTAGAACAATTTGGTGAAAAAAGAATTATTGATACTCCTATATCTGAATTAGGGTTTTCAGGTATTGGTATTGGATCTGCTATGAATGGATTGATACCAATTATAGAGTTTATGACATTTAATTTTTCATTAGTTGCAATAGATGCCATAATCAATAGTGCTGCTAAAATACATCAAATGTCAGGAGGTCAATTTTCAATTCCTATAGTATTTAGAGGCCCTACAGGTAGTGCTGGTCAATTAGGTGCTCAGCATTCTCAATGTTTTGCTAATTGGTATGCTAATTGCCCAGGATTAAAAGTTATAATGTGTTCTACTCCATATGATGCTAAAGGATTATTAAAATCTTCTATTATTGATCCTGATCCTGTAATTTTTATGGAATCAGAAATAATGTATAATGATAAAGGTAATGTTCCTACAAATGAGTATTATATCCAAATTGGTAAAGCAAATGTTGTACAATCGGGTACAGATGTAACAATAGTAGGATTTGGCAAAATATTTAATTTGATAAATAAAGCTTTACCATTTATTAAAAATTTGAATGTTAAAGCAGAATTAATTGATTTAAGAACTATTAGGCCAATAGACTATATAACTATTATTAATTCTGTCAAAAAAACCAATAGATTAATTTTAATTGAAGAATCTTGGCCTTTAGGAAATATTTCTACTGAAATAGCTTTTACAATACAAAAAGAAGCTTTTGATTATCTAGATGCACCCATAATAAGATTAAATTCTTTAGATATACCAATGCCTTATGCAAGTTCTCTTGCAGACAAATTTTTGCCTAATATCAATGATATTATAAATGCAGTAAAAACTGTAACTTATAAATAAATTTAATTATTACCTAGTATTATAGGTATTCCATCCTTTCCACCTATAATTACTATTTTGGAATTACTTGATTTAGACAATTCCAAAGTTGCTTCTATACCTTTATCTTTTAAAATATTATCACTAATTGAAGCATTTAAAATTTCATTTGCATCAGCTTTACCTTGTGCTTGTATTCTTTGTCTATCTGCTTCTTTATGTGCTTTAGTAAGTCTAAATTCATATTCTAAAGATTCTTGTTCTTGTTTTAATTTTCTTTCTATTGCATTTTTTATCGTAGATGGCAATGTAACATCTCTAACTAATATTTCATTCAATTGTATATATTGATCATTTAATATTTTTTTTGTTTCGTCAAAAATCTCATTTTGGATAACATCTCTTTTAGTTGAGTATATCTCTTCAGGATTATATCTACCAATAACGCTTCTTGTAGCAGATCTCACTGAAGGTTTAATAATACTATTTAAATAATTAGGTCCTTTAGTTTTATGTAATAACCCTAATGATGATATTTTTGGTTGATACCATGCACTAGCATCTAATGTTATATCTAAACCATTTAATGACAAAACCTTCATTTTATCAAATAACTCTTGCTGTCTTACTTCATAAATAAAAATTTTATTCCATGGTGCTATAATATGTAATCCTTCATTTAATGGAGGATTTTTAATATCAACACCACCACCAAATGTTTTGTAAATTACACCTGCTTGGCCAGCATTAATCATAACAGTTGATTGGCCTATTAAAAATAAAACTATCAATGATATCGATATAGATACTATTGTAAATTTAGACAATGAATGCATATAGAACAAATATTTTAATTTCTTTATAAAAGATAAAATTCTCATTAAATAGAGAACACGAATAAATTTAATGAAAAAAAATTTAATCAACAATGTAAATTTTACTAAAAATTAACTATCTTTTAAAAAAACGGATTGCATTTCATAATACGAATTAAACCTAGTATAAATCCTTTAATAGGACCATATTTTTTTAACATAACAATCATATATGTAGAACAATTTATATCATATCTACATGAAGGATATAAAAATGGTGATATAAGATGTTTGTATATTAAGACAAATAATATTAATATTTTTTCTAAAAAAAACATTACTTTACACAACATGTATTAATTTTTTTTATTAAAAATTTTACAGACATAAATACATTTTGAAAAGATTCTACTTGTTTGGATAAATAAACTAATAAAATATAAATATTATACTTATTAATATTAATTAAATGTTTATTTTGCCTATAAGATTCTTTTAATATTCTTTTAATGTAATTTCTATCAACAGATTTTTTAATATTCTTTTTAGGCACAGAAAAAGCAATTTTAACACTACATTTTTCATATTTTATATTATGTTTATAATCTACAAAAATAAATATTAATTTAATAGGATATTTATATAATCTTATTCCTTTATTAATTAAATATTTAAAATTAGAATACTTAGTAATAATTTCATTTTTATGTAATTGATACATATACCTATTTATTTGTTAATTTTTTTCTCCCTTTTGATCTTTGGGATAATATTATTTTTCTTCCATTTTTTGTAGACATTCTCATTCTAAATCCATGTTTATTATTTTTTTTTCTATTTGATGGCTGATAAGTTCTTTTCATATGACGATTGAGTTAATATTTATATAACAAATGACTTTAACAGAAAATATTAATTGTGCTATCTATGTAATTTAATAATAATTTTCTTCCTAAGCTATTTTTGGATGATATTAAAAAAAAACGAGGTATATAATTACATATGTTTTTTATTTTTTGTATATACAAATTTACATTAAAATTTATATTATATTTGGATATTTTGTCTATTTTTGTAAATACAATTATAAATGGTTTTTTTGTATAAATCAAAAAATTTATATATTCAATATCTATATTCAATGGTTTTATTCTTATATCTAAAAGTAAAATAATAGATTTCAAATTATTTCTTGAATTAATATATTTTTTACTTATATGTTCCCAATGATTTCTTTTGCTTTTTGAAGTTTGAGCATATCCATATCCAGGAAAATCTACTAAGTAATATGTATTATTAATTATAAAATAATTTATAAGTTTAGTTTTACCTGGTATTTTAGATATTTTAGCAACATTTTTATTATTTGTAATCATATTAATTAATGATGATTTTCCTACATTAGATCTACCCATAATTGCATATTCAGGTTTATTATCTTGTGGTAAATAATTAATATTATAATTACTATTAATAAATTTTACTGATTTAATATTCATATGATTAATATTTATTAATTTATTTAATATAATTGTATGTAATATTTTTAACAAAATGTTTATATTTTTTAATATTAATAAAACATGTTATGAATTTTAATAATATATACCATAAACCAGTCATGTTAAATGAAAGCATAGAAGGTCTTAATATAAACATCAATGGTATATATATAGATGCTACCTTAGGTGGAGGTGGACATTCTAATTGTATATTAGACAAGTTGCTTCATGGTCAATTAATTGTTTTTGACCATGATCAAGAATCATTTAATAATTTACCAAATAAATCACATGTTAAATTAATTCCATATAATTTTAAACATATTAATTCTTATTGTAAATCTTTAAATATTAAATATATAGATGGATTAATAGCTGATTTAGGAATGTCTTCACATCAATTAAATAGTAAATCACGAGGATTTTCTATGAAATATGATGCTGTTTTAGATATGAGAATGGATAAAAGAAGTTTTAAAAAAGCATATACAATAATTAATACTTATAGTTATAATAATTTAGTAAAAGTATTTAGTAAGTATGGAGAAATACGTAATTCTAAAACATTAGCTAATATTATTATTTTAGCTAGGAGAAAAAAATTTATAAAATATGTATATGATTTTATTAATATAATACAATATGCGATTAAAGGAAACAAAAATAAATATTTAGCAAAATTATTTCAATCATTAAGAATTGAAGTTAATGATGAAATAAATGCTTTAAAATCATTAATTATAGGATGTGAAAAATTACTAAAAAAAGGCGGCAGATTAGTTATTATATCTTATCATTCTATTGAAGATAGAATAGTTAAAAATTATACTAAATATGGTAATTTTAAAGGTATTTTATATAAAGATATATATGGCAATATAATTAATAAATCTCCGTTTAAAATGATTAATAGTAAGCCTATTACTCCTAATAATAATGAAATTAAAATGAATAGTAGAGCTAGAAGCGCTAAATTAAGAATTGTAGAAAAATTATAAAATTATGCATAAGCAAAATAGCTTATTTTCTATAAATAGAATATTAATATTTGCAGTATTTTTATTATTGTTAAGTTTTATTATTATTGTTAATGTTCAACTATCTGAATCTTTGATAGTTAAAATTAATAATCTTCGTAAAGAAATTATAGAATTAAAATGTGAATATATATTATATAATTCTAATTATATGAATTTAATAAAACAAAGTGTAATATCTGAAAAAGCATTTAATAATTTAAATATGAAATATGGCGATAAATTACCATTTAAGGTATTGATTAAAAAAAATGATATCAATTATATAAATATGATAAAAAAATCTTATTAAGATATTGTTTTTTATGAGTTTTTTAAAAAAAAATTTTATAACAAAAATTTTTTTATTATATGCAATATTATCAATATATGGTATTTTTATAATAATAAAAGTAATTAATATTCAGTATATCAAAGGATATTATTGGCAATCAATATCGAATAATCTTAATATGAAATATGTAATTATGAATTCTGAAAGGGGAGCTATATATTCTCAAGAAGGATCTCTTTTAGTATGCTCTATGCCAACGTATGATTTAAGAATAGATATGAAAACAAAAAGTTTTAATAGTGAAGTATTCTATAGTAATGTAGATAAATTATCTTTTGATATTAGTAATTTATTTAATGATAATTCAAATATATATTATAAAAAAAAATTAATTAAAGCATATGAAAATGGAAATAGATTTTTTTTATTAAAAAGAAATATAATGTATAGTGATCTTAAACAAATGTTAAATTTTTCTATTTTAAAATCAATTAAATTAAAAAATGGATTAATTATTATAGAAAATAATGATAATAGAATTTATTTGTTTAGTAATTTAGCTAAACGAATTTTAGGATATTATACAATTAAATTAAAGCCTGTTGGAATTGAAGGAGGATATAATGATTATCTAAAAGGTAATTCTATAAAAGTATTGATACGTCGTATATCAAATAATATTTTAATACCTATCAACAACTCATATGTTGGTAAAATATTTACTGATATACCAAAAGGTAATGATATAATATCATCTATTAATATTAATTTGCAAGATATAATTCATCAAATATTATTAAAACAATTATTAAAACATGATGCAGATTGGGGTACAATTATACTAATGGAAGTACAAACAGGATTTATAAGAGCAATGGTAAATCTCAGTAAAGATACTACTAATAATTCTTTATATAAAGAACAATATAATTATGCTATAGGATTTAGTTGTGAACCAGGATCTTTATTTAAATTACCTTCTGTCATGGTAGGTTTTGAAGACAATAAATTTAATATTTCCACTATTATAGATAATAGCAATCAACTTAAAATATATGATAAAATAATTACTAATTCATCCTATATGGCAAATAATGATAATACTTTAATAAATGCTTTTGCAAAATCATCTAATGTATCAATTGCTAAAATAATTTTTGATCATTATCATGACAATCCACAATCATTTGTAAATAAATTATATGATTTTGGATTGAATAAAAAAATGGAAGATATCAGTATACCAGGTTCTGGTAAAATTTTTATTTCTAATCCTAAACATAAATATTGGTCTAATTTATCATTACCTTGTATGTCATATGGATATGGTATTTCATTGACACCATTACAAATATTAACTTTTTATAATGGAATTGCTAATAATGGATGTATGCTAAAACCTATTTTTGTAACCGCTATTAAAAATGATGATGGTATTATCAAATCGATACATAAAACTATCATTAATGAAACAATGTCTACTTTTAACACTATTAAAAATGCACAATTATTGCTTAGGCATGTTATAGAACAAGGAACTGGACAATATTTGAAATCTGTTTATTGTAATGTAGCAGGTAAAACTGGGACTACTATAATATTTAATAAGCAATATGGCTATAAAAATATTAAAAAGGAATATAGATCTTCATTTTGTGGATATTTTCCCTATGAAAATCCAGATTATTCTATAATAGCTGTAATTAGCAATCCTAAAAATGGCAAATATTACGCTTCAGATGTAATACTTCCAATTGTAAAAGATATTATAAATAAAATATTATTGCAAAATTCTAAATATTACCCCGATATAGATAATATTGATCATAAATTTTTATATAAAAAAAAATAAAATATTTATTTAATGCACAATTTTAAAAAAACTTTAAAAGAAATATTATTAAATATTGAAATTATTTCAATTACTGGAGATATTAATATTGATATTAATGGAATATCATGTTTTTCTAAAGATATAAAAGAGAATTATATTTTTGTATCTATAAATGGATTTAATAAATGTGGAAATATATATATTAATGAAGCTATACAATTTGGAGCAAAAGTTATTATATTAGAAAATTGCAATAATATGACTTATAATCCCAATATAACATATATAAAAGTTAAAAATAGTTCATTAGCTATGGGATTTATTGCACATGCGTTTTATGGGCATTTATCTAATAAAATTTATATTGTAGGCATAACTGGAACTAATGGAAAAACTACATGTGCTAAATTATTATATGATTTATTTACTTCTTTAGGATTGAAATGTGGATTAATTTCTACTATTGGCAATATTTATAACAATACATTTTTGAGCACTAATAATACTACGCCAAATTCTATAGAGATTAATAAATTAATTTTTGACATGTATTTGAATAAGTGTAAATATATTTTCATGGAAGTCAGTTCACATGCAATATATCAAAATAGAGTTGCTGGTATTAAATTTACAGGAGGTGTTTTTACAAATATAACTAAAGAACATTTAGATTATCATGGTTCTTTTTATAATTATATAAAGGCTAAAAAAACTTTTTTTGATCAGTTAAATAAAAATTCATTTGCATTAGTAAATTCAGATGATAAAAATTCTGATATTATGTTACAAAACACTCAAGCAAAAAAATTCAAATATGGCATTAACAATATTAAAGATTTTTATAGTAAAATAATTGAAATAAATATTTTTGGTATGTTAATATCAATAAATAATATTGAATTATGGGTTCAACTAACAGGATTATATAATGTATATAATATATTGTCTGTATATAGTGTTGCAATAATATTAGGTTTTAATAAAATTGATATTTTAAAGCATATTAGTTTATTAAAAAGAGTTAAAGGTCGTTATGAAATGATAATTCATAATAAAACTACTTTTATTATAGACTATGCTCATACTCCTGATGCAGTTTGCAAAATTTTATTAACAACAAGAAGTTTTTTAAATAAAAACTCTAAAATTATTACTGTAATAGGATGTGGAGGTAATAAATATATTGATAAAAGATATTCAATAGGTACTATTGTAAATAAATTAAGCCATATATCTATTTTAACTTCTGATAATCCTAATAATGAAGATCCTATTGATATAATACATGATATGAAAAAAAATATTAATATTACAGATTTAAAAAAAATTATTGAAATAGTTGATAGAAAACAAGCAATAATAAAAGCATTTTTAATATCAAAACCAAATGACATAGTATTATTATTAGGTAAAGGTCATGAAAAATATCAATTAATTAATGGTATTAAATATTTTTTTTGTGAATATGATATTTTAATACAATGTATTAAAAAATATAATAACTAATATATCTGAATATGATTTATCATTTATTGTTATTTTATAAAAATAAACTGCCTAATTTTTTGTTAGAAATATTAAACAATCTAATAATTAGAATTGGAATAACTTTTATTACATCTTTATTAATAGCAATAATATGTGGTAATTTTTTTATAAAATATGCTAATAAATATTTTTTTATTTCTAAAAAACAAATATTAAAAATAAATAATTTTAATAATAAAAAATATATACCAATAATGGGAGGTATTGTTATTATTATTAGCTTAATAATAACATTGATTATGTTTGCTAAATTAGACAATATATATATTATATTAATGATTTTTACAACTTTATCATTTGGTATTATAGGATTTATAGATGATTACTTAAAAATTAAACATAATGGGTTATCTGTTAGATCTAAAATTATTTTTCAACTAATTATTAGCATAATAATTGGATTAGTAATATACTATAATAACAATATACTAATAAGAGAGTTTAGTAATTTGTCACAACATTATAAAATATATAATGATATCATTTTAGAAGAAACAAATGTTATATATAAAGATTTAAAATATATTGCAACTAACATACCATTTTGTTCTAAAAATACCTTTTATTATAATTATATAAATATTTTATTAGGATTTGATGAACAAAATAATATGATAACATTTATCATTTTTATAATTATTAATGTTTTTATTATAATATCTACTGTTAATGGTGCTAATTTAACAGATGGTATTGATGGAATGTTAATTAACATAACTATTATCATATGTTTTACATTAGGTATTATAACATATATGTCGGAGGATATCATTATTTCTAAATATTTTAATATTTTTTACATTCCACATATTAGAGAGTTGTTAATATATTTAAGTGCACTTATAGGATCATGTATAGGGTTTTTATGGTATAATACATATCCAGCAACGGTATTTATGGGTGATACAGGTAGTATGGCTTTAGGAGGAATTATTGCTGTTTTTGCAATTATTATCAAAAAGGAATTATTGATACCTATATTATGTGGAATATTTTTGATTGAAAATATTTCTGTAATATTACAGGTTTCATATTTTAAATATACTAAAAATAAATATGGTAAAGGTTTAAAAGTATTTAAAATGTCACCATTACATCATCATTATCAAATTAATGGAATGCATGAATCAAAAATTAATGTCAGATTTATAATTGTATCTATAGTATTATGTGTAATAACAATGTTAATGCTCAATATAATTTTGACTTAAAAAGTTATATTGTAATTTTAGGATCAGGAGAAAGTGGTATTGGATGTGTTTTATTAGCTAATAAAATGGGTTATAAAAATATATTTTTATCAGATAAAAATATTATTACCTCTAAGTATCTTAATATTTTAAAAAAACTTAATGTAAAATATGAAATGAATTATCATAATATGAATAAAATATTATGTGCAGATTTAATAATTAAAAGTCCTGGTATTAGCAATACGTCAAATATTATTATAGCAATAAAACAAAAAAATATAAAAATTATTTCTGAAATTGAGTTTGCATTTAATTGTAGAAAAAATATAAAAATTATCGGTATAACTGGAACTAATGGCAAAACAACAACTTCTATTTTAATATATAAATTATTACAATATGCTGGATATAAAACATGTTTAGCAGGTAACATAGGTAATAGTTTTGCTAAAGTAATTGCTACTACTAATTCAAATGATTATGATTATTATATTTTAGAATTAAGTAGTTTTCAATTGGAGTATATATATAATTTTAAAACATACATTGCTATAATTACTAATATAAGCAGTGACCATATGGATAGATATACAAATATTAATCAATATATTAATGCTAAATTAAATATTATAAAAAATCATTCTTCAAATAATTATCTAATATATAATCATGATAATATTATAAATAATATTATTAACAGTAGAAATGATAATTTTTATAAATTATCATTTTCTATAAAAAATAAAATATTAAAAGGAGCTTACTATAAAAATAAAATTATAGTATCTATAATTAATAATAGACATATATATATAGATAAAAAATATTTAAAATTAAAAGGTGAACATAATATATATAACTATATGTCTGCTTTAATAGTATCCAATATACTAAATATTGATATTAATACTATAATTGAATGTTTTAGTAAAATTGAGTTTATTAAACATAGAATTGAATATTTTATGAGATATAATAATATTACTTTTATTAATGATTCTAAATCAACTAATATTACATGTGTTTATCATGCATTAAAATGTGTTAATAAACCTATAATATGGATAACTGGAGGAATTGATAAAGGTAATGATTACAATATCATTAAACAATTAATAATAAACAAAGTCGTAAAAATTATATGTATTAAACCAAATAAAAATATATATAATTATTTTTTTAAGATATGTGAAATTATCAATGTCATGTCTATGAAAGAAGCTGTTCGTATTGCTATTTCAATATCTTATAATAAATGTAATGTTTTATTATCTCCTGGATGTTCGAGTTTAAATTCATTTAAAAGTTATAAACATAGAGGTAATTGTTTTAAATTAAATGTTCAAAAATATATAAATTCATATGTTAAAAATTATCAAAGGAGATAAATATATATGGTCTATTAGTATATTTTTATTATTATTTTCTATATTAATTGTATATAGCACTACTATTTCATTTATATTTTTGGACATTAACAAATCATTTTTATATATATTAAAACATACTATCATTATAATGTTAGGCTTATTTATTATATATATAACTCATTTAATAAAATATCAGTTTTATTTTTATATATCTAATTTATTAATAATCTTATCCATTATAATGTTGTTATATACATTTTTATTTGGAACAAGTATACATCAAGCATATAGATGGATTTATATACCACTAATAAATCAAACATTTCAAACATCTGAAATGGCTATATTTTCTTTGTTAATATTTCTTTCCACTGAAATAACTATATATCATAATAGCGATCATTATAATATTTATAGAATGATATTTTTTTTATCTGTTATTATTACAATGTGTATTTTAGTAGCACCATATAATTTATCAACTTCTATAATAATGTTCTTAAACAGTTTAATAATTTTAATATTAGGAGATATAAAAAATAAATATATTATATTATTTATAGGCATATTTTCTTTATTAGTTTTAACATTATTTTTTATATCTCCAAGAAGAGGTGTATATAAAAAACGTATTAAGGCATTTATATATTCAAATAATGTTATTCATGATAATCAATATCAAATTAATCAATCTAATATTGCTATATCAATGGGAGGATTATTAGGACAAGGTCCAGGTAAAAGTTTACAAAGATATTTTTTACCATCAGCATATAATGATTTTATTTACGCTATTATCATAGAAGAATATGGTTTATTAATAGGTGGAATATTTATAATATTATTATATTATTTATTAATTTATAGAATAATAAAAATAATTTTAGGAATTAAATCAATTTTTGGTTCTATTTTAATTTCTGCATTAGGATTTAATATTATAATACAAGCTTTAATAAGCTCTTCTATAAGTACAGGATTATTGCCAGTAACTGGTGTCGCTTTTCCTTTACTCAGTATGGGAGGTACATCAATTATATTTAATAGTATTAAATTAGGAATTATCTTAAATATAAGTGCTCAATGGTATGATGAACATAATACATTTAATGAATGATTAAATAATTTTTTATGAGAAAAAAGGTTATTATTATAAGTGCAGGTGGTACTGGAGGGCATATTTTCCCAGGCATTGCTATAGCGGATGCTATAAAAAGTATAGATAAATCTATAAAAATTATATTTGTTGGTTCAGAGGATAAATCGGAAATGAAAATATTACCTAAATATGGATATCATATTATAGGATTACCATTAATTATGTTTAGCAAATGGTTTATTTTAAGATTTATATTTAATTTTTTTAAAAGTATTGTAAAATCTTTTATTATAATATTTAATTATAAACCAGATATTGTATTAGGATTAGGTGGATATTCTTCTTTTTCTATATTATTTGTGGCTGGTTTTTTTAAAAAAAACATTACTACATATTTATATGAAGCAAATGCTATACCAGGATTAACAAATAGATTATTATCTAATAATGCAAAAATTATATTTGGATCATATAAAAAATTATTAAGTTTTAAATTTAAAAATAAAGTTATGTTGTTAGGCAATCCTATAAGATGTCATGCTATTAATTTAATTAATAAAAAAGAAGCTATTTATTACTTTAATTTTAGTATAAAAAAAACAACCTTATTATTTATTGGTGGTAGTGGAGGAGCAGAGCCTATAAATAATTTTATATTTAATAATTTAGATTTTTTTTATCAAAAAGATATTCAAATTATTTGTCAAATAGGTATTAATAGAAATTCAGATTTAATAAATAAGGCTTATAAATTTTCTAATATTAGAGTTTATAATTTTATAGAAGACATCAATATTGCTTATAGTGCATCCGATATTATTATATCAAGAGCAGGATCAGGCTCTATATCTGAATTGTGTTTTGTTGGTAAACCAGTTATTTTAATACCATCTTCTTTTGTAAAAAATAATCATCAGTATTATAATGCTATTGAAATAGTGAATAATAATGCTGCTATATTGGTTAAAGATGAAAACATTAACAATGATTTAATAAAAGTATTGATACATTTAATCAATAATGATGATAAACAAAGAAAATTAAGTTATAATATTAAAAAATTATATACTAGAAATGCTGCTATTAATATAGCTAATATTTTAATACAATCAATTGCATAATTATGATTAAAAATATAAAATATATTTTTTTTATAGGTATTGGTGGTGTAGGAATGAGTAGTTTGGCTCAATTTTGTATTTATAAAAATTACCATGTATCTGGATATGATATTAATGATAATTTTTTTTGTAAAAAAATTAGAAAAAAATATAAAATTTCAATAATTAATGAAGATAATCCTAATTATATTGATAAAAAATTTAAAAATAAATCATATATAGATAAAACTTTAATAGTATATACTTCTGCTATTAATACTAATACAAATAAAATATTTAAATATTATGAAGTTAATAAATTTAAACTAATAAAAAGAGCTCAATTATTAGGTATTCTTAGTAAAGATATGTTTTTAATTGCAATATCTGGAACTCATGGAAAAACTACAACAGCATCTATATTAACATATATTTTAAATTATAATGGCTACAAGTGTACATCTATATTAGGAGGCATTATGACAAATTATAATAATAATTTTATTATTGGTAGTAGTAATATATTAATTGTTGAAGCAGATGAATATGATAAAAGTTTTTTGTCATTAAATCCTAATATTATTGTTATTACTTCTATAAGATTTGATCATTCTGACATTTATAACAATATTGACGATGTATATAATGCATTTAATTCTTTTATAAAAAGAATTCGTAGTGGAGGTATCGTTGTTAAAAAATATGATATTAATATTGATTATTATAGTGAAATTAAATATGGAATATTACATCATAACATTGTTAGTAATATTGATATATTAGGATATAATATTATATTTAATAATAATAATATTATTTTTTCATTTTCTGCATTTGGAAAAAAAATTGATAATATTAAATATCAAATGTTAGGATTTCATAATATTAATAATGTATTATCAGCTATTAGTGTTGCTTTATATTTAGGAATAAACTTTGTTCAAATTAAAAATGCTTTAATCTATTTTAAGGGAGTTAAAAATAGATTTGATATTATTTTACAAAATAATAATATCACATTAATAAGTGATTATGCACATCATCATGATGCTATTAAAGAAGTTATATTAACCGCAAAAAATAATTATACTAATAAATTAATAACTGTTATTTTTCAACCTCATTTGTATTCTAGAACATTATATTTTGCATTTTTAATAGCTAAAAGCTTAGATTTAGCTTATAGAATTATACTAACAGACATTTATCCAGCACGCGAATGTAATTATTATAATATAACTAGTAATATTATATATCAATATATTAAATCTAATAATAAACATTTTATTCCATTGTTGAAAAATTTGCCAGAATTCCTATTGAAATTTAATGATATAGAAATTTTAATTGTAATAGGAGCTGGCAATATACATAGTGTTATACCTATTTTAAAGAAAAAATTTTCAAATAAATATGGTATTTGATATTGTTAAAAGTTATATTGTTATAATATATTGTATAGTATTATTATCAATTACTTTTTTCAAAAAAAATAATTATTTTAATTATAAATGTAATAACAATATTGTTAATATAATAGGTGATACAAAATGTTTTAATTATTCATATATAAATGACATAATAAATATTTATACAACAAATAATAAGTTTTTAATCAATATTAAAAATCATATTGATAAATTAGATATTGTTAAAAAAGCAATTATATATATTGATATAGATAATACTTTATATATAAATATTTATTTAAAAACATTTTTATTGAAAATTATCAATCTATACAAAGATTGTTATTTTGTAGATACAGATGGATACAAAATAAATTTTTATAGAGATATTGATGTATTACTTAATATAGAAGGATATATTGAAGAGAGACTATTATATGATAATAGTCATATAGAAACAAATACAGTAATGCAGTTATATAAATTAGGAGTTTTTTGTTCTAAAGAAACTTTTTGGATTAAAAATATAAAATCAATTAATGTTAATTTAAAACAAGAAATAGAAATAATGACTTATTGGAGTGATACTATTTTTTTAATTGAAGATTCTTCTAATTTAGAAGATAAATTCAATAAATTATTGATTTTTTATTATAAAATTATACCTAAAATAGGCAACAAACAATATAAAATTGTAAATATACAATATACTAATCAAATTATTTGTTCCAAATAATAATTTTAAATCATTAATTACAATTTTACATGAATAAAAAAATTGCTATATTTCATATTAAAAATTAAATATGGGAAACTTAGAAATAGCTACTGCACTTGATATTGGGACAACTAAAATATGTGCTGCAGTTGGATATAGAAATGAACTTGGAAAAATAGAAATTTTAGGATTGGGTAAAACTGTATCGCTAGGAGCTATGAGGGGTTCCATAGTTAATATAGATAAAACAGTTAATAGTATTATTAATGCTATTAAAATAGCAAGTACTAACTCTAATGTAGATATTAAAATTGTTAATGTAGGAATTTCAGGTCAATATATTAAAAGTTCACATCACAGAGGTGTTCTTATCCGCGACTCTAATAATAGCGAAATTACAAAAAAAGATATTGAAATTTTAATGTCTGACATGAATAAAATTAATATGCCTGTAGATGAAAAAATTATTCGTATTATTCCTCAAGAATATACTATAGATGATGAAAAAAATATATTAGATCCAATAGGAATGTTTGGAAAAAGAATAGAAGCAAATTTTCATGTTATATCAAGTAATATATTAGCAATTAATAATATTAATAAATGTATTAAAAATGCAAATTTAAAATTACAAAATATAATTTTAAAACCTATTGCAGCAATGGAATCAGTATTAACATTGGAAGAGAGAGAAGCTGGGGTAGCCTTAATAGATATAGGTGGAGGAACAACAGATATACTAATTGTACATAATAATATAATTAGACATATAGCTATAATTCCATTGGGAGGTAATGCTATAAATAATGATATTAGGGAAGGTTGTATTGTTATGGGATATCAAGCTGAATCATTGAAATTACAATTTGGTAATGCAATGTTATCAAATTCCGATAATAATGTTATCACATCAATTCCTGGATTAAAAGGTAGAAATGAAAAAAAAATATCCACTAGTAATCTTAGTTATATAATTCAAGTTAGAATAGAAGAAATTATCGAATATGCTTATTATGAAATTTTAAATTCTGGCTATGAAAAAAAACTTTTAGCTGGAATTGTTATTACTGGAGGTACTGCAAATTTAAAAAATTTAAAAAAATTAGTTGAATCATTGACTGGTTTAGATACTAGAATAGGGTATGCTAATGAAAATATAATTTGTGAAAATATAGAAGATATATCAAATCCTCAATACTCAACTGTAATAGGATTAGTTATAAATTCATTAAACGAAATGGATAAGAATAATATTAATGTTACTTCAAAAAATAATATTATTGATAAATTTATTTATCAATCTAATTGGTTTAAATCTATTATGGGAAACAAAAAACATAAACTATTGTATAATGATTTTGATTGATAAAGTATTTTGATTATTTATTTATAATTATAAGATAATGATTACAATTGAGTCATCTCAAAAAAATACTTCTATTATTAAAGTTATAGGTGTAGGTGGTGGTGGTAGTAATGCAGTAAATTATATGTATAAACAAGGTATCGAAGGTGTTGATTTTGTAATATGTAATACTGATTCTCAAGCTCTTAATACAAGTAATATACCTAATAAATTACAATTAGGGGTTAATTTAACAGAAGGTAGGGGTGCTGGTTCTATTCCTCAAATAGGTAAAGATGCTGCATTAGAAAATATAGAACAGATAAAAGAATTTTTTGCAGATAATACTAAAATGGTTTTTATTACTGCTGGAATGGGTGGAGGTACAGGTACAGGAGCTAGCCCAGTTATTGCAAAGGTAGCTAAAGAAATGGGTATTCTTACAGTAGGAATAGTTACCATACCTTTTTCTTTTGAAGGTAAAAAAAGGCAAATACAAGCTCATAATGGTGTTATAGAATTAAAACATCATGTTGATACAATTTTAGTAATATCAAATGATAAATTAAGAAATATATTTGGTAATTTATCACTATCAAATGCATTTTCAGAGGCAGATAATATATTAACAACTGCATCTAAAGGTATTGCTGAAATTATAACACTTCCAGGATATATTAATGTTGATTTTGAAGATGTAAAAACAGTTATGGCCAATGGAGGGGTTGCTATTATGGGTTCATATCAAACAGGAGGAGACAATAGAGCTCATGATGCAGTTGAAGGGGCATTGCATTCACCATTATTAGATGATAATAAAATATCAGGCGCTAAATATATTTTATTAAATATAACTTCTGGCAATAAAGAAGTTTTATTAGAAGAATTAACAGAAATTACTGACTATATACAAGAGCAAGCAGAATTTGACGCAGACATGATATGGGGACATTGCTATGATAAATCTTTAGGAGATGATATATCAGTTACTATTATAGCTACTGGATTTAATAGTATTAATGATATACATTATAATTTATTTGATAATAATATTATTAATAATAATAATAAATTTAATAAATTATCTAATCAGAAAAATAATTTATATCACAAATATCAATTTCATAAAAACTATATTAATAAAAGCAAATACTTCAATAAATTATATAATAATATATATAAATCTAATGATGTTAATAAAATAAAAAGAATTAGTAATGATATTTATTATATAGAAAATGAACCTGCATATAAAAGAAGAAAAAAAATAATATAATATAATATATTTTTATAGATAACAACAAAATAATACATGTTTTTAATATGTATTAAATTTGTTATATTAATTAATACTTATTAATAATACTATTTTTCATCATAATGTTTTACATATATTAAATATGATTATTTATGGTGCTGTATATCTATTTAATTTATAATGAATAATAATAATCGTCATCCTATAAGTTTATATATTTTATTTTTTACAGAATTATGGGAGCGTTTTTCATATTATGGTATGAAAAGTATTTTGGTATTGTTTTTAACATCTTCAAATTTATCATATAATCCAGGATGGAATTGGTGTAATAGTAATGCAATTATGTTGGTATCTTGGTATACTTTTTTAGTACATGCGTTTAGTATTATTGGAGGAATTTGTGCAACTTATATATTTAGTCCACGTATTATGGTTATGATAGGATGTTTATTATTATCTATAGGCCATATAATACTAATTTTACAAGATATAATATCATTTTATTTAGGATTATCATTAATAATTTTAGGAGTTGGAGCTTTAAAACCTAATATTTCAACTTTAGTTGGTAATATATATCATAACAATGATAAAAATAGAAATATCGGATTTTCAATATTTTATATGGGTATTAATATAGGATCATTAGCTGGTATGATTATTGTTGGGTTAATAGGAGAAATTTATAATTGGCATATGGGATTTGGTATTGCTGGTCTTGGTATGATTTTAGGTTTACTAACTTATATATATGGCCAAAAATATCTCATCAGAGATACTAATAAAAATATTATACATAATAATTGGTATAATAAAAAAAATTATAATATTGATAAAATTAATTTTAATAATATTACATTATTAATTATTTTTTATCTTATTATTATAATATTTTATATAGCATGTGAACAATCAAGTGGATTATTAACTATATATGCAAATGAAAAAATTAATAGATTGATTGATTTTAATTATATGATTTATTTTATTTTAGCTATAAATTACATATTTATTTTATATATTTTTTTTTATATAAAAAGTAAAAATTTATTTTATTGGATTGTAATCAGTAGTTTATTGATAATAAATTTATATGTAAGTAATATTGAATTAATACAATATAAAATTATAATACCTGCATCATGGCTTCAAGCTTGTAATGCTTTGTTCATTCTTTTATTAAGTATACCTGTAACTAAATTTTGGTATTGGTGGAATAAAAATATATCAGATATTGTAAAAATGAATGTTGGAATTTTAGTCATGGGTATTGCTTATTTGTTTATGGTTATTGCTACATTACAATATTATCAAAAAGGTTATTCATCAATGTTATTACTAATTATATATTATTTATTACAAACTATTGCAGAACTTTGTTTAGCACCAATTGCATTGTCTTTTATTACTCGTATTGTGCCTTTTAAGTATATATCATTAATGATGGGAATATTTTTTGCTGTAATAGGCTTTGGGGGATTAATAGCAGGATTAGTAGGTAGTATGATATCTAGTTTTTCAGAATTATATATTTTTTCATATTTAACAATAATGTGTGTTTCAATTTCAATTATTAACTTTTTTATATTAAAAAATATTAATAAATATTTTAAAATACCTAATTATTAATTATTTGATATATATATTATTCAATTCTTCTATTTTTTGAAATGTATATTCTCCATGTCCAGGATATATTTTAATATTATTATTTAAGTCAAATATTTTTTTTTTAATTGTTGTAATTAACGTTTTAAAATTTCCTCCAAATAAATCTGTTCTACCGATACTACCTTTAAATATTGTATCACCAGATATGATAAAATTGTCTATTTGTGAATAAAAAGAAATGCTACCTAATGAATGACCTGGAGTATAAATAACTTTTAACACACTATTACCAAATTTAATAATATCATTTTCATTTAAATAATTATTAGGAACATCACATTTTTTATAATTCATTTCAGTGACTTTAGTATGATGTTCTACAAAATTTAGCAAATCGTAATCATATTTATGGAATGAAGGATTTAATTTATATTTGTTAGATATGAAATGATTTCCAACAATGTGATCTATATGACAATGGGTATTTAACAAATGTACAGGTATTAATTGATTTTTTTTAATAAAATTACTAATACTTTCTCTTTCAGTGTTATTGTGACATCCTGGATCTATTATAACACATTTATTAGTGTTATCATATAATATATATGTATTTTCATTATAAGGATTAAATATAAATGATTTTATTTGTATCATAAAAAAAACTATTTATTAAACTAATAAATTATTATAATATTAAATATAAAAATTAATTTTATTATATTTAATTATTAAATTACAGTGTAATTATTTAATTATTATTATTAACTTTGTAAGTTGCCTTCTTAGCTCAATTGGTAGAGCAATTGATTTGTAATCAATAGGTTGCTGGTTCGATTCCAGTAGAAGGCTCTAAAATAATTGATTATTTTAAGGGGAGATTCCAGAGTGGCCAAATGGATCAGACTGTAAATCTGCTGGCTCAGCCTTCGTAGGTTCGAATCCTACTCTCCCCATTGATAATATCTCTTAATAAAGGGGTTTGTGCGGATGTAACTCAAATGGTAGAGTGACAGCCTTCCAAGCTGTATGTTGCGAGTTCAAATCTCGTCATCCGCTTGTTTTTCTTTTAATTTGAGAGTCTTTTATTTTATATATGATAAAAATTTTTATCAATCTAATATTATAGGCCATTGTAGCTTAGATGGTTAGAGCATTTCCTTGGTAAGGAAAAGGTTGTGGGTTCAAATCCCGTCAATGGCCCATTATAATTGATAATTATATTTGTATTATTTAATTAATGTAAGTAAAATTTTAATAATTAATTTAATTAAAAAATGGCAAAAGCAAAATTTAATCGATCAAAACCACATTTAAATATTGGTACTATTGGACATGTTGATCATGGTAAAACAACTTTAACTGCTGCTATAACGAAAGTTTTGTTCAATGAAGGATTATCAGAATTAAGATCTTTTGAGTCTATAGATTCAGCACCTGAAGAAAAAGAAAGAGGTATTACTATTAATACATCACATGTTGAATATCAAACTAAAAATAGACATTATGCACATGTTGATTGTCCAGGTCATGCAGATTACGTAAAAAATATGGTTACTGGAGCTGCTCAAATGGATGGAGCTATATTAGTTGTTGATGCTGGTGATGGACCAATGCCTCAAACAAGAGAGCACATATTATTAGCACGACAGGTAGGTGTACCTAATATTATAGTATTTATGAATAAATGTGATCTTGTTGAAGATAAGGAACTTTTAGAATTAGTTGAAATGGAAATTAGAGAATTATTAAGTTTTTATAATTTTGATGGAAATTCTATTCCTATTATTAAAGGATCAGCTTTGAAGGCTTTAAATGGAGAAAAAGTGTGGGCTGATAAAATTATGGAATTAATAAATTCTATCGATAGCTATTTTCCTATACCTAAACGTTTAATAGATTTACCATTTTTAATGCCTGTAGAAGATATATTTTCAATTACAGGTCGCGGAACTGTTGCTACAGGACGTATTGAAAGAGGTGTTATTAATACAGGTGATGCAGTAGACATAATAGGAATAAATGAAAATAATATTAAGTCTACAATTATTGGAGTTGAAATGTTTAGAAAAATTCTAGATTATGGAGAAGCTGGTGATAATGTTGGTTTATTATTAAGAGGTATTGAGAAAAATAATATTAAAAGAGGTATGGTAATTTGTAAACCTAATTCTGTAACTCCTCACATTGAATTTGAAGCAGAAGTATATATTTTATCAAAAGATGAAGGTGGCAGACATACTCCATTTTTTAATAAATATCGTCCTCAATTTTATTTTAGAACTACAGATGTTACTGGGGAAATTACATTACCAAAAGATATAGAGATGGTTATGCCAGGCGATAATATAAATATTACAGTTAAATTAATATCAATTATAGCTATGGAAAAAGGTTTAAAATTTGCTATTAGAGAGGGTGGCCGTACAGTTGGAGCAGGTAAAGTTGTTAATATTATTAAGTAAAAAAAATGCAAATACGGGTGTAGTTTAATGGCAGAATATCGGTCTCCAAAACCGTTGATCTTGGTTCAAATCCAGGCATCCGTGTTTTTTGCTTTAAATTCAAATTAGTTTAAATAATTTATGTTTTTTTATAAAAAATACATTTCTTTTTTAAAAGAATCTTTCGATGAAGTGTTTAAAAAATCTAAATGGCCTAATTATATTTCATTGATAAGAATTTTATTTAATGTTAATTTAATTGTTATAATTTTTTCATTAATTGTTGTAATAATGGATGCTTTTTTTAAAAGCATAGTACAATATTGTTATAAAATTTAGAATATATAATACATTAAAAATGGTAAATCAAATATTTAATTGGTATGTCTTAAGAGTTATGAGCGGTAAAGAAAAACAAGTTAAAGATAATATTTATTCTTCTGTATTATATAATAATGTAAAAAAATATATTAATAATGTAATTATACCTATAGAAAGATATTATCAATTAAAAGGCAAAAAAAAAATTATTAGAGAAAGAATTTTTTTCCCTGGATATATTATGATAGAAATTGATTTAAACGAAGAAATTAAAGATTTTTTTCGTAAAATTAATTATATAGTAGGATTCCTTGGTGAACCTAATAATATATTTCCATTAAATAAAAATGAAATTGAAAGAATTATTAAAAAAGTTAGTTTAATTTCTGACAAATCTGTATCTACTGACCAATATTACATTGGAGATAAAATAAAAATTATAGACGGTCCTTTCAATGGATTTAATGGTATTATTGAAGATGTGAATATAGAAAAAAAGAGATTAAAAATTATAGTTAAAATATTTGGAAGACGCACACCAGTAGAATTAAATTATTTACAAGTTGAGAGATAATAAAATATTGTTTATATTCGAGTTAAATAAATTAAAGATATGAATATTATTGGATATATTAAATTGCAAATAAAAGGGGGCAGAGCGACTCCTTCACCTCCTATTGGACCTGCTTTAGGTGCTAAAGGTATTAATATTGTTCAGTTTTGCAAAAAATTTAATGATAAAACTAGTAATTTGCTAGATAAATTATTGCCTGTTGTTATTACAATTTATGAAAATAAAACATTTAGTTTTGTTATTAAAACGACTCCTGTATCAATACAACTTAAAGAAGCTATTAATATTGATAAAGGCTCAGCAGAACCAAATAGAAAAAAAATTGGATCCATATCTATTGATAAAATCATTGAAATATCTAAAAATAAAATGATTGATTTAAATGCTTTTACATTAGAATCAGCAATAAAAATGGTAATAGGGACAGCTAATAGTATGGGTATTACAGTAAAAAATGAAAATTAATTTTAATCTGAATAAAAAACTTAATATAAGTGGGTAAAATATATAAAAAAAGAAAAAAAATATTATCTAATTTTGATAATAAGAAATTTTATAATATTAAAGATGCTATAGATATATTATATAATATTAATAATACTAACTTTGATGCATCCATTGATATTCATTTAAGAATTAACATTGACATTAATAAATCAATTAATACTTTTAAAGGATTTATTATTCTTCCACATTCTAATGGTCATAAGAATAAAATATTAGCTTTATGTGATAAAAATGATATTAATTTGTGTCTAAATGCTGGGGCTGAATTTGCAGGGTTAGAGGAATATATTTCTAAAATTGAAAATAAATGGTTTGATTTTAATTATATAGTTGTTAATAAGAAAAACTTTGCAAAAATAACTCATTTAAGTTCTATTTTAGGACCTAGGGGATTAATGCCTAGTGTTCATTTAGGTACTATTACTGATGATATCAAAGAAGAAATTTGTAATATTAAAAAAGGTAAAATTGTATTTAAAATTGATAAGGGAGGAATATTTCATATTCCAATAGGCAAATTGAGCTTGAGTTATAAATATGTATATGAAAATGCGATTTTTATTATTCAGGAAATCATTAATATTTTTTCTAATAAAATAAAAAAACGTCCATATTATAAAAGTATATTTTTAGCAAGTACAATGGGGCCTTCTATTCAAATTGATACTAAAACTATTTTATAAATACATTATGAGTAAGTTATTAAATAATAATATAGTTAACAAACTACTTAGTAATATTAAATATTATAATTCAATATATATTGTTGATATTTCTAAAATATCGGCCTCTGATATGAATTATGTTAGATATTGTTGCTATAAAGCAAAAATAAAATTAAAAATTGCAAAAAATAAATTATTAAAAAAATCATTTGAATTATCAAATCAGAATAGTTCTTATATAGATACTATTTTAAAAGGATCTTCTGCCTTAATGCTAACCAATAAACATGTTAATACACCGGCCAAAATAATAAAAAATATTAATTCTGATAAAAATATTGATATTATTGTAAAAGGAGCTTTAATAGATAGTAATATATATGTTAATAATAATATTGAGTATTTTTTGAAGTTTAAAACTAAAGAAGATATAATATCAAATATATTGTGGAGCTTAAATTCAAATTTATTTAATACCATTAATTATTTAAAATGCAAAAATAATCAAATAATGATATTGTTAAATTTTTTAAAAAAAAGATCAATATAATTTTTAGTATTAAAATTGTATTGTTAAATTAGTGATATTTTGTAAGATTTATTTATAATAAAAATATATGACAGATTTAAAAGCATTTGCAAATCAATTAGTTAATTTAACTGTTAAAGAAATTAATGAATTAACGAAAATATTAAAAGATGAACATAATATAGAAACTAATTCTATAAATCAAAATATTAATTCTGTTGACTCATCTTCTAATGTATCTTCTGAAAAGGCTAAAGTTGAAAAAACAAGTTTTAATGTACGATTGGAAGAAATAGGTACACAGAAATTATCGGTTATTAAAACAGTTAAAGAAATAACAGGGCTCTCTCTTAAAGAATCTAAAGAAATAGTTGATAATGTTCCAAAAAATATTAAAGAAAATATTGATAAGGAAGAAGCTAATAAAATTAAACAAAAATTAGAGTCATCAGGTGCTAAAGTAAATATTGTTTAATAAAATTTTCATATCATATAAAAAAAAATATAATTTGAGTTACACTAATAAGAGAATATCTTTTTCAAAGAATTCTTTGAAAGTAGATTATCCAGATTTTTTAGAACTTCAAATAAAATCTTTTAAAAAATTTTTTCAATTAAAAACTACATCGGATGAAAAAATTAATAAAGATTTATATAAAGTTTTTAAAGAAAATTTCCCTGTTAATGACGTTAAAAACATATATAATTTAGAATTTATAGATTATTTTATAGATCCTCCTAAATATAGTGTTGATGAATGTATAAGATATGGATTAACATATAATGTTTCTTTAAAAGCTAAATTAAAATTGTCTTGTAATGACGATGAACATGAAGAATTTAAAACAATTGTACAAGATGTATATTTGGGCAATATACCTTATATGACTAGTAAGGGTTCTTTTGTAATTAATGGTATTGAAAGAGTTGTAGTTTCTCAATTACATAGATCTCCAGGTGTATTTTTTGCACAAAGCAGGCATAATAATGGTATTAAATTATATTCTGCAAGGGTTATACCTTTTAAAGGTGCTTGGATTGAATTTGCAACTGATATGAATTATATCATGTATGCATATATAGATCGTAAAAAAAAGTTTCCTGTTACAACTTTATTAAGAGCTATAGGATATGGAAGCGATGATGACATTTTAAAATTATTTGATATAGCTGAAGAAGCTAAAGTTGATTATATAAATTTACAAAAATATATAGGATATAAATTAGCTGCTAATATTCTTAAAACTTGGATAGAAGATTTTGTAGACGAAGATACAGGTGAAGTTATTTCAGTATATAAAAATGACATAGTTTTAGAAAGAGGTATATTAATATCAAATGATAATATAAACACAATTGTTGATTCTGGTGTAAAATATATTATGGTTATTAATAATAATTTTACTTCTTCTGAATCTTCTATAATATATAATACATTACAAAAAGATGTTTCTAATTCTGAAAAAGAAGCTGTAGAATATATTTATAAACAATTACGTAATTCAGAGCCTCCAGATGAAGAAACTGCTAAAAGTATTATAGATAAATTGTTTTTTTCAGACAAAAGGTATGATTTAGGAAACGTTGGAAGATATAGAATTAATAGGAAGCTCAATATAGATATACCATCTAATGTTAGAGTTTTAACGAAAAAAGATATTATTTATATTGTTAAATATTTAATTAAATTAGTAAATTCTAAAGAAGATATTGATGATATTGATCATTTAAGCAATAGAAGGGTTAAAACTGTAGGAGAACAACTTTATACGCAATTTTGTTTAGGTTTTTCTAGAATGACAAGAACTATTAGAGAAAGAATGAATATTAGGGATAATGAAGTTTTTGCTCCTGTAGATTTAATAAATGCTAGGATTTTGTCATCTGTTATAAATTCATTTTTTGGGACAAATCAATTATCTCAATTTATGGATCAAACCAATATTTTATCAGAAATAACCCACAAAAGAAGACTATCTGCTCTTGGTCCTGGAGGATTATCTAGAGAACGTGCTGGTTTTGAAGTTAGAGATGTACATCATACTCATTATGGTAGATTGTGTACAATAGAAACACCAGAAGGTCCTAATATTGGATTAATATCATCTCTATGTGTATATGCTAAAATAAATGATTTGGGATTTATTGAAACTCCATATAGAAAAGTTACTAATGGTAAAGTTTCTATAAATGAAAAACCTATATATTTGAGCGCTGAAGAAGAAGATGACAAAATTATCACTCAAGCCAATACATTAATTGATAGTAATGGTAATTTTACTCAAAAATATGTTAAGGCTAGATATGAAGGAGATTTCTCTGTAGTCGCATCAGATAAAATAACATTAATGGATATTGCATCTAATCAAATAACATCGATAGCTTCGTCTTTAATACCATTTTTAGAACATGATGATGCCAATAGGGCACTCATGGGATCTAATATGCAAAGACAAGCTGTACCTTTATTATATCCTGAATCACCTGTAGTAGGAACTGGATTAGAACAGGATGTAGTAAAGTATTCTGGATCTATGATAAATGCAGAAAATGATGGTATAATACAATATGTTGATTCTAGTACTATAATTATAAAATATGATTTATGTAAAGAAAAAGAAATTATTAGCTTTGAAAATAATATAAAACAATATAATTTAACAAAATTCAAAAAAACTAATCAAAATACATGTATCAACTTAAAACCCATAGTAAAAATGGGTGAAAGAGTTGTAAAAAATCAAGTTTTATGTGAAGGTTATTCAACACAACAAGGCGAATTAGCCCTTGGTAGAAATTTGAAAGTTGCATTTATGCCTTGGCAAGGATTTAATTTTGAAGATGCTATTGTAATATCTGAAAATGTTGTAAAAAATGATTTATTAACTTCAATATATATAGAAGAATATGAATTAGATGTAAGGGATACTAAAAGAGGGAAAGAAGAGTTTTCATCAGATATACCAAATGTTAGTGATGATGCTGTAAGAAAATTAGATGAAAATGGTATTATTATGATAGGATCTAATGTTAAGCCAGGAGATATATTAATAGGAAAAATTACACCTAAAGGAGAAGTAGATCCTTCGCCAGAAGAAAAACTTTTAAGAGCTATTTTTGGTGATAAGGCAGGAGATGTAAAAGATACATCCTTAAGAGCATCTCAATCTGTATATGGAACTGTAATAAATACACAATTATTAACAAGATTAGATAAATCAAAACTTGATAATAAAATTTTAAAGAAAAAAATTAAAGAATTAGAATCGCAATATAATAAGAATATTGCTTTAATAAAGAATCAATTAGTTAGCAAAATACTTACTATTATAGATAGTAATATCTTTGAAAAAGAAATTAAGGATATTAATGGTAATATTATTATTAATGCAAATACAAATATAACTGACTCAATATTATACAATATTGATTATAGTAATATAAATTCATATGATTTAACTAATGATGATAATAAAAATAAAATCTTAAAACAATTAATTTCCAATTATTTATTAGAATTAAAAAAAATTAATAATAAATATAAACGTAATATATTTTCTATTACTGTAGGAGACGAATTACCTTCTGGGGTATTAAAAAGAGCTAAAGTTACTATAGCACAAAAAAGAAAATTGAAAGTTGGAGATAAAATAGCGGGTAGACATGGCAATAAAGGCATTATTGCAAAAATTGTTAGACAAGAAGATATGCCTTTTTTAAGTGACGGTACGCCTATTGATATTATATTAAATCCATTAGGAGTTCCTTCACGTATGAATATAGGACAAATATATGAAACTATATTAGGTTGGGCAGGAGATGTTTTAAATATTAAATTTTCTAGTCCTATATTTGATGGTGCTTCATATAAAGAAGTTGATTATTGGATTAATAAAGCTAATCTTCCTAAGCTAGGTGCTACATATTTATATAATGGATTAACTGGTGAAAGATTTCATAGCTCTACTACAGTTGGAATAATATATATAATGAAATTAGGACATATGGCAGATGATAAAATGCATGCAAGATCGATAGGTCCTTATTCATTGGTAATGCAACAACCATTAGGAGGTAAATCTCAATTTGGTGGACAAAGGATTGGAGAAATGGAAGTATGGGCTTTAGAAGCTTTTGGAGCTTCTAATATATTGCGTGAAATATTGACTTTGAAGTCTGATGATATTAGTTCAAGATCTAAAGCATATGGAGCAATTGTAAAAGGTAATCCACTTCCTGTTCCAGGAGTTCCAGAATCATTTAATGTTTTGGTGCATGAACTTATGGGATTATGTCTTGAAATAAAATTTAAATAAATAATAATATTATTAATATGTTAGATAAGAAACCAATTAGAACTGATGGTAATTTTTCTTCTATTATTATTAGTTTATCTTCTCCAGAATCTATTTTGCAAAAATCTAGCGGAGAAGTATTGAAACCGGAAACTATTAATTATAGAACTTTTAAACCTGAAAGAGATGGATTATTCTGTGAAAGAATTTTTGGTCCTATTAAAGATTATGAATGTGGTTGTGGTAAATATAAACGAATACGTTATAAAGGAATTATATGTGATCGATGTGGTGTTGAAGTAACAGAAAAAAAAATAAGAAGAGAACGTGTAGGGCATATCAATTTAGTTGTTCCAATTGTTCATATATGGTATTTTAGATCGTTGCCTAATAAAATAGGATATTTAACTGGTATTTCTTCAAAAAAATTAGAAATGATAATATATTATGAAAGATATATTGTAATTAAAGCAGGAATAAAAGAAAAAGATGGTATTAAAAATTTTGATTTTTTAACTGAAGATGAATATATAAATATATGCGATTCATTGCCAAAGGATAATAAATATTTAGATGATACTGATCCTAATAAATTTATAGCTAAAATGGGTGGTGAAGCTCTTAAAGATATATTAAAAAATATAAATTTAGATGATTTGTCATATGAATTACGAAATCAATCTCTTGTTGAAACATCTCAACAACGAAAAAATGAAGCCTTAAAAAGGCTTCACATTGTAGAATTATTTAGAGAAGCTAATAATAGATTTGAGAATAAACCTGAATGGATGATTATTGATATATTGCCAGTTATACCTCCTGAATTAAGGCCTTTAGTTCCATTAGATGGAGGAAGATTTGCAGCATCTGATATTAATGATTTATATAGAAGAGTTATTATTAGAAATAATAGATTAAAACGTCTTATAGAAATTAAAGCTCCTGAAGTAATTTTAAGAAATGAAAAAAGAATGTTACAAGAAGCTATAGATTCATTATTTGATAATTCTAGAAAATCTAATGCTGTAAAAACAGAAGGCAATCGAACATTAAAATCTTTATCTGATATTTTAAAAGGTAAACAAGGTAGATTTCGTCAAAATTTACTAGGTAAAAGAGTTGATTATTCTGGAAGATCAGTTATTGTAGTAGGGCCAGAATTACAATTACATGAATGTGGTATTCCTAAAGAAATGGCATATGAATTATATAAACCTTTTATAATAAGAAAATTATTAGAAAGAAATATTGTAAAAACAGTAAAATCAGCTAAAAAACTTATTGACGATAAAGAGTCTATAATATGGGAAATATTAGAAAATATTCTTGTAGGACATCCTGTTTTATTAAATAGAGCACCTACATTGCATAGACTAAGTATTCAAGCTTTTCAACCAAAATTAATTGAAGGTAAAGCAATTCAATTACATCCTTTAGTATGTACTGCTTTTAATGCAGATTTTGATGGTGATCAAATGGCAGTTCATATTCCTCTTAGTAACGCAGCTATTGTTGAAGCTCAAATATTAATGTTAGCATCACATAATATATTAAATCCAGCTAATGGTATGCCTATAACTGTGCCATCACAAGATATGGTATTAGGGCTATATTATTTAACTAAGAGTAATGAAGTAAAATCTCAAGTATGTTTTAAATCTATTTTTTATGGATATGAAGAAGTTAATATAGCATATAATCAATGTAAAATAAATATACATTCATGGATTATGCTTAAAATTAAAAAAAATGTTAATAGTACTATTAAAACAACAGTGGGTCGTGTCATTTTTAATAATTTAATACCTAATGAATTAGATTTTATTAATCAAGTAATCACTAAAAAATTGTTAAGAAATCTTATAAGTAAAATAATTCAAAAAAATGGTATAGCAAGAGCATCTAAATTTTTAGATGATATTAAACATTTAGGATTCAAAAATGCATTTGAAGGTGGATTATCATTTAATTTAAGAGATTTAATTATACCATCTAATAAATATCAATTAATTGATAAAGCTAATTCAGAAGTTAGAGAAATATGGAATAATTATAATATGGGATTAATTACTAATAATGAGAGATATAATCAAATAATAGATATATGGACAAAAATAAATTCTAATTTAACTGATAATCTTATTAATTTATTATCAAATGATCAAGAAGGATTTAATTCAGTATATATGATGATAGATTCTGGTGCAAGAGGATCAAAGGAACAAATTAGGCAATTATGTGGCATAAGAGGGTTAATGGCTAAACCTCAAAAATCCAGCGGAGGGGGTGAAATAATAGAAAATCCAATTTTATCAAATTTTAAGGAAGGACTTTCAGTTTTGGAGTATTTTATATCAACACATGGAGCAAGAAAAGGTTTGGCAGATACAGCATTAAAAACTGCAGATGCAGGATATTTAACAAGAAGACTACATGATATAGCACAAGATGTAATTATTACAGAATATGATTGTAATACTCTTAGAGGAGTATCAATTACTTCATTAAAAGATAATGAAGATATAGTTGAACCTTTATATGATAGAATATTAGGCAGAATGGCATTAAATGATGTGTATGATCCTATTAGTAATCAATTATATGTTAAATCAGGAGAAGAAATAAATGAAGATATTGCAAAATTAATTGAAATATCATCTATAGAATCAGTTGATATCAGATCTGTTTTAACATGTGAATCTAAAAGAGGAGTTTGTATAAAATGTTATGGTAGAAATTTGGCTATAGGGAATATAGTTCAAATAGGAGAAGCAGTTGGAGTAATAGCAGCTCAATCTATTGGTGAGCCTGGCACTCAACTTACATTAAGGACATTTCATGTAGGAGGTACTGCATCAAGTATAGCATCAAAATCTCAAATCATTGCTAAGTTTTCTGGTATATTACAATTTGATTCAATTAAATATATTAGTTATACAGATTCAAATCAAGATAATAAATCTGTTGTAACAAGTAGATCTGGAGAGATAAGAATTATAGACAATGTTAATAATAAAATTTTAAAAAGCAATAATATACCATATGGATCTTATTTAATGGTTTATGAAGGTCAAAATATTAATCAAGGAGATATTATATGTACTTGGGATCCATATAATGCAGTTATAATATCTGAGTTATCAGGCAAAATTAAATACGAATCTATAATAGAAGATATTACATATAGAGAAGAATCTGATGAGCAAACTGGTCATCGAGAAAAAGTAATTATTGATACCAGAGATAAAAGTAAAAATCCTGTTATTAATATATATAATAGTGAAAAAAATATAAAATCGTATAATATGCCTGTAGGGGCACATATTATAGTAGATAACGATTCTACAGTTTATCAAGGGCAAATATTGGCAAAAATTCCAAGACTTACAGGTAGAACTCGTGATATTACAGGGGGATTACCTAGAGTTACTGAACTTTTTGAAGCTAGAAATCCATCTAATCCTGCTATAGTTTCAGAAATAGATGGTGCTATAACTATGGGTAGTATTAAAAGAGGTAATAGAGAAATTATTGTAGAATCAAGAGACATGCAAACTAAAAAATATCTTATACCCTTATCTAAACATATTTTAGTACAAGATAATGATTTTGTTAATGCTGGGGATCCTCTTTCTGATGGTGTTATAGCTCCTTCGGATATACTAGCTATAAAGGGTCCTAGAGCTGTACAAGAATATTTAGTTAATGAGATACAAGAAGTATACAGGCTACAAGGTGTTAAAATTAACGATAAACATTTTGAAGTCATAGTAAGACAAATGATGCAAAAAGTTTTAATAATTGATCCTGGAGATTCTAAATTTATTGAAAGAGAATTTGTCAATAAATTAGATTTTAATGAAGAAAACAATAGATTATATGATAAAAAAATTGTTACCTATGCCAAATCTTCAACAAAATATAAGATTGGACAAATCATTACTGCAAGACAAATGCATGATGAAAATACATTTTTAAAAAGTAATAATCTTGATTTGATTCAATGTAAAGATGCTAATCCAGCTACTTCAAGTCAAATATTACAAGGTATTACTAAAGCATCATTAGGTACTAAAAGTTTTATTGCAGCTGCATCTTTTCAAGAAACTACAAAAGTTTTAAATGAAGCAGCTATTAATGGGAAAATAGATCCATTATTAGGGTTAAAAGAAAATGTTATAGTAGGCCATTTAATTCCAGCAGGAACCGGCATTAGTACATATAAAGATTTAAATGTATATTCTAAAGATGAATATGAGGATATTCAGTAATATAATGTTTTATTATTATTATAATGATTCATAACATATTGTATATTATATTTAATAAAATCATTTATAACTTTCAAAACATTGGTAATATAATATGTTTTAAGTAGCTTTATTTCTTTTTTATTAAAGCTATCTAAAACATAATTGCATTGATGACCTTTATAAAAATTGCTACCTATACCAAATCTTAATAATGGATAGTTATAGCTTTTTATATTTGTATTAATACTTTTAATACCATTATGTTTAATATTAATTGATCTTTTATTAATTTTTATTTTTCCAAAAGGTAAGTAAATATCATCAAATATTACTAATAAATTATCAATAGGAATTTTAAATTTACAAATCCATTCATTAACAATTGGGCCACTTTCATTAATAAATGAATTAGGCTTTATAAAATATACTTTTTTATCATATAAATCTATATTACTATAATATGCATTATTATTATATTTTAATTGATATTTATATTTGAAATTTAATGCATCAATAATAGTATATCCTATATTATGTCTAGTATTAGAATATTTTAATCCTTTATTTCCTAATCCTATTATCAAATATATTAACATTGAATATTACTTTGTAATTTGTTTTTCATCTGATATCATAGCTTTTGACATAAAAATTTTAACAATTGTAGTATTAATATGATTTAATACTTGTAACTTATTTAGTTTTAAATTTTTAATTTTAATACTATCTCCAATATTTAAATTACTAATATCAATTTCTATATAATCTAATAAATCAGATATTGTCCCTTTAACTTTAATAAATCTAATATTACTATATAATTTACCTCCCTTTATAATACCGGGTGCTTTGCCAATAATTTTAATAGGAATATTAACATTTGTAATAGTACTTTCGTTAACTTCCATAAAATCAATGTGTAATACTTGATCATTAACAGGATGAAATTGAATATCTTGTATAATAGATGTTACATTGTTTTCATCATTTATTAATAAATTAATTAATTTAAATCCTGTACTATGAATTATTGAATTAATATTATGATATTTAATATATAAATGTGAAACTTTGTTTTTAGAATATAAAACACATGGTACTTTAAAATTACGTTTTAACTCTTTAGTATAAAATTTTCCAGTATTATAACGTGTATAACTGTTAATATTTATAGATTTCATATTTATTGTTTTAATTTAACAAGAAGTATTTTATATTGTAATTATAATTGTAAAACATTAATAAATATTTTTTACATATAAATAATATGTTACTTTAATATCAAAGTAATAAACTACCCGACCAGGATTCGAACCTGGACAAACAGAATCAAAATCTGTTGTACTGCCATTATACTATCGGGCAATTAATAATATTTTTTGTATATTACATTCTTTACAATAAAATAATACTAATTTAAATAATTTTTATTATTATGAATCATAAAAATGAATTTATTTTTTCACAAGAAAAAATAAATAATGTTATATTATCAAACAGAAAAATTTTTTTATGGGGTACTATTAATGATAGTATGGCTCATGATATTATTAAAAAAATAATTTATTTAAATTATTGTAATAAAAACGATGATATAACACTTATAATAAATAGTGTTGGTGGACAAGTTACTTCTGGCTTAGCCATATATGATGTTATAAAAAATATCAATAATAATATAGTTACTATATGCATAGGATTATGTGCTTCTATGGGAGCAGTATTATTATCATCGGGATATAAAGGAAAAAGATATATATATAAACATGCTAAAGTAATGATTCATCAGCCAATTGGTATTATTGATGGAACATCATCAGATATTGAAATACAAGCTAATGAAATTATTAAAGTAAAAAAAACAATAAATGAAATATTAGCTGAAAATTGTGATAAAGATATAGAAAAAATTAATAAAGATTGTGATAGAGATTATTGGATGAATGCCAATGAATCTTTAAATTATGGCATTGCCGATTTTATTATTTAAAAATTATTTGTATAATGAAAAAAAATATTCATCCATCTAATTACAGATTAGTAGTTTATAAAGATATATCAAGCGATTATATTTTGTTAACACGTTCGTGTGTATCAACAAAAGAAACAATAAAATTAAATGATGGAATAGAATATCCATTATTTAAAATAGAAATATCAAGTAAGTCACATCCATTTTATACTGGTAAGTTAAAATATGTAGATAGTGCTGGTAGAATAGATAAATTTGTAAAAAAATATAAAAAATAATCATATATTTTTATAATTTGTAATTAAATGTTATAAATTTTATAATTAACATTATAAATGACGAAACAAATGCATTAAAAATAGCATTTATTGTTATATATATAAAATTATCTATTTTAAAAAATGTTAGATGATAAATTATTATATGATGTATAATTGTAAGAACTAAAATATATATATATACTGATATTATATTAATATATTTATAATTATCTAATCCTATTATTAAATATTTTTTTTTAATAAAAAAAGATATCAACAATTTGATATATGTCATCCAAATACATGCAATACAATTTAATCCTAATGTATCATAAAAAGTATCTATAAGTATTCCTATAGAAAAAGCTATTAAATATGAATAAAAATTATTGATTTTAAATGGGAGAAAAATAATTATATATATATATATATATGGTATATAAAATCCATATAATTTTATATTGTTAAGTAATACTATTTGCAATAGCAAAATAATAATAAAAATTTTTACTTGATATAAAAAATATTTAATTTTAGTCATTATAATATAATTTTTCCAACATATTTTTTTCATATTGAAAATTATCTACTATAATATATACATATTGTAATGTAGCAAAATGTGTAAATAATTTAATTTTAAGATTCCAAAAATCACTTTTTTCACTTTGTTGCTGTAATGATTGTGAGCTATTTACTATAACACCTACCTGTGTATTTTCAGTAAAAATAGAATACCCTGTTGTTAAAATTACATCATTAGGATAAACATTTATATGTATTGGTATATCATTTAAATTAGCATATTGAATATTATTACCATCCCATGATAATGAACCTATAGCGTTATTAGATTGTAATTTCACACTTATTTTTATATTACGGTTTAAAACAGAGTATACTGTGCTAAAATTTTCAGATACATCCCTAATAATTCCCACTATACCATTAGTAGATATTACACCCATTCCAGATTTTATATTATGCTTTAATCCTTTATTTAAAGTTAAATAATTATTTAATCCTGATATATTATTATTAATAACTTTAGCATATATATAATTATATCTATTAAAAGATATTTCATTAAATAAATCTTTATTATTGATAAAAGCTATAATATCATTTTTTAATGATATATTTTCTAGTATTAATGAATTATTAATATTTTTTAAATTAATATATTCTTTTAATTGATTAATTACATTATATACTATACCAATATATTTATTTGCGCTATTTAAAATAGTAGTTTTCTGAAAATCATTATTTAAAATAAAGATACTAAAAGACAAAAATGAAAATAATAATAACAATAATATATTATTATAACGTTTAATAAAAAAAAATACCATTTATTTTATTGAACTAAAAAAGCATATTTTTTAATATTTAATTGTGCTATTCCAGTACCTCGAACAACAGCTCTAAGAGGATCTTCAGCAATTTTAACATTTAATTTAGTTTTTGCCATGATTCTATCACTTAATCCTTTTAATAAAGCACCTCCTCCAGTCAAATATATTCCAGTTTGATAAATATCTGCAGCTAATTCAGGTGGAGTAGTTTCTAATGCTTTTAAAATAGATTCTTCAATTTTTGCTATAGATTTATCTATAGCATTAGCTATTTCATCGGATGAAATAACAATTTGTCTTGGTATTCCTGTCATTAAATCACGTCCATAAATAGTAAAATTAGAAGATTTGATATTACTATTTTCATAAATAGTTGATCCTATAGCTATTTTAGCTTTTTCAGCTGTTCTATATCCTATTAATACATTGTGCTTATATCTCATATAATTCACTATATCATCATCTAAATTATTGCCTGCTATTCGTATAGATTGATCACTTACTATTCCTCCTAATGCAATAACAGCTATTTCAGTAGATCCACCACCTATATCCACAATCATATTTCCACAAGGTGCTAAAACATCAATTCCAATACCTATAGCAGCTGCCATAGGTTCTTGAATCATATAAACATCTTTAGCTCCAGCCATTTCAGCTGAATCTCTAACTGCTCTTTTTTCAACTTCAGTTATCCCAGAAGGTATACAAATAACCATATTTAAAGATGTGAATAACCAATTTTTCTTTTTATCAATCATTTCAATAAATCCTCTAATCATATGTTCAGCTGCATGAAAATCTGCAATAACACCATCTTTCATTGGTCTTATTATTTTAATATGTTCATGCGTTTTTCCATCCATAAACATAGCTTCTTTCCCTAAAGCTAAAATTTTGCCATTTTGTCTATTAATTGCTACAACAGATGGTTCTTCAATGACAACTTTATCATTATATATAATCAAAGTATTTGCAGTTCCTAAATCAATTGCTATATTTTGAGTAAATAAATCAAATAAAAACATATTTTTAATGACAAATATTATTATAAAGATATAAACTATAATGTATATAATTTAATTATTTATAGTACTAATTTTTTTAATATAAAAAAAATATATTTTTTAATAATAAAAGAATATATTTATTTTAAAAGTCAATATTTATAATTATGAGTAATAAAAATTTTTACTTAAAACAATTAGTAACATATGCTCAAAAGTATGGATTTATCTTTCCATCTAGTGAAATTTACGGACGATTAAGTGCTGTTTATGATTACGGACCTAATGGAACAATGTTGAAAAATAATTTGAAAAAATATTGGTGGAAAGCTATTGTTCAATGCAATAATAATATTGTAGGATTAGATACATCTATTTTAACACATAGTAAAATTTGGGAAGCTTCAGGTCATTTAAATAAATTTAATGATATAATGATAGATAATAAAGATTCTAAATTACGTTATCGTATTCATGAATTATTAGAATATAAAATATTACAATTAGGTGACAATGATGATAAAATTCAACAATTAAAAAAAGATATTAATAATTGTATTGATAGTAATGATATGGATCATTTATTATTAATAATAAATAAATATAATATTAAGGATCCCTCTTTCAAAACTACTAATTGGACTATCCCCAAAAATTTTAATTTAATGTTTTCTACTAATTCAAGTAATGATAAAAACAGATTTAATTATATTTATTTAAGACCAGAAACAGCACAGGGTACTTTTACAAATTTACAAAACATTATAAATAGTAATAATTTATCAATACCATTTGGAATAGCTCAAATTGGCAAAGCATTCAGAAATGAAATTATAGCAAGACAATTTATCATGAGAATGAAAGAATTTGAACAAATGGAATTACAGTTTTTTGTTAAACCTGAAGATAATATTATATGGTATCAACATTGGCAAAATGCAAGAATGAATTGGTATAATAAAATTATTAACACATCAAAATTAAGATTTAAAAAACACTCTGAAGTATCACATTATGAAGAAATGGGTATAGATATAGAATATCATTTTCCATTTGGATTTAAAGAAATAGAAGGAATACATTTGAGAAATGATTATGATTTAAAAAGCCATCAAAATTTTTCAAATAAAAAAATGTCTTTATTAGATAAACAACAAAAAAGTTATATTCCATATGTCATTGAAACATCTTTAGGTGTAGATAGATTATTTTTAGCCATATTATACGATTCATTAGAAACTAATAAAGATAGATTAATTTTAAAATTAAATCCATTATTAGCTCCTGTTAAAATTGCATTAATGCCTTTAATAGCAAATGATAATTTAATAAATTATACTATTAATATATATAATGATATTAAATTATACACCGATGCAAAATATATTATTAATAATTCAATTGGAAAAAGATATAGACAACAAGATGCTATAGGTACTCCTTATTGTATTACAGTTGATTATGAAAGTTTAAAGAATGATGATGTAACTATTAGATATAGGGATTCGATGAGACAAAAAAGAATTAAAATAAAAAGTATTAAAAATATAATAAAAAAATTAATAAATTGGGAAAACCTTATTAAAATTTAAATTTTAAAATGTTTTATTTTTCTATATAATGTCCTTTCGGAAATTCCTAATTCATTAGCAGCAACTTTACGTTTGCCATTATATTTTTTTAAAGTTTTTTTTATCAATTCTATTTCTTGTTCAGCTAACGATAAAATTAATTTATTTTTTTCAGGAAAAGAATTTTTTTCATTTATAAGAATTTTTTGCTTATTATTTTTTTCTTCTTTAGTATTATGACTATTTAAATATTTTAAAGCTAAAAAATCAAATAAATGTATATTTTTAGATATTTTAGGGTGTTTTAACATATTAAAAACTAAATTTTTTAAATCGTTAAAATCTTTTTTCATATCAATAAGTATTTTATATAAAAATTCTTTTTCTAAAATGTTATTATTATAACTATTATTAGTTTGCAATGTTAATTGCATTTTATTATTAGGTATATATTTGCTAATTATTTTAGAATTTATATATTTACATCTTTCTAAAATTATGATTTGCTCTGCAATATTTTTTAATTGTCTTATATTGCCTGGCCAATCATATTTTTCTAATAATAAAATTGCATCATCTGATAAATATGGATATTCTATTTTGTATTTATCGCTAAACAATTCAAGAAAATATTTAAATATTAACTTAATATCATATTTTCTCATTCTTAAGGGGGGAATATCAATTTTAATAGCTCCTAATCTATAATATAGATCTTCTCTAATTTTACCATTTCTCAATGATTCGTCTATATTTATATTAGTTGCAGATATTACTCTAACATCTGTTTTATATGTTTTAGAACTACCTACTCTTATATATTCTCCTGATTCTAATATTCTTAATAATCTTATTTGTGTAGATAATGGAAGTTCCCCAACTTCATCTAAGAATATTGTTCCTTTATTTACTGATTCAAAATAACCTTTTCTATCTTCTGATGCATTAGTAAATGAACCTTTTACATGTCCAAAAAGCTCTGAATCTATTGTACCTTCAGGAATAGCACCACAATTTACTGCTATAAAAGAATTATGCCTTCTAAGGCTTAAACTATGAATCATATGAGCAAATATTTCTTTTCCACTACCATTTTCTCCGGTAATTAACACTGAAATATCTGTTGGAGCTATCTTTATAGCTATATCTATTAATTTATTCAAAGAATCGGAATTACCTATAATTTTAAAACGATTTTTTATATTTTGAATATTAATTGTATTCATAGTATTTATTTATATTATATCTCCTATTAATGTATTATTAATATAAGATTTAATTAATACTTTAACATTATCACCTTTTTTTATATTACTTTTTTTAGGAAAAACAACTTTATAATTTTGTTCATTGATCCCTACAAAACTCATATTAGATTTTTTAGATCTTCCTTCTACTAAAACATTGCTAATTTTAGTAACAAATTGTTGATTTCTAAAATGTGAATGTAGTTTTTGTAATTTAATTATATCATTAAGTCTTAATGATTTTTCTTGATCAGATACATTATCTTTTAATTTTCTGTGAGCAAATGTTCCAGTTCTATCAGAATACTTAAACATATATGAAAAATTAAATTTTATAGTATTCATCATATTTAAAGTATCATAATGATCGTTTATTGTTTCAGAACAAAATCCTGTCATTATATCTGTAGATATAGAACAATTAGGTATAATTTTTCTTATAAAATTGATTTTATTTATATACATTTCAACACTATAATTTCTATTCATAATATTCAATATTCTATTACTACCCGACTGTACAGGCAAATGAATATATTTAAGTATATTGTCATTATTAGCTATAGCATATATAACATCATCAGACATATCTTTAGGATGTGATGTTGTAAAGCTAAATAATATATTTGGAAATGAAGTGGCTAATAAATTTAATAATGTAGAAAAATTAGTTTTATTAATTGTACAATTATATGAATCAACATTTTGCCCTAATAATGTAATTTTTTTAATACCTTGTTTAATTAAAATTTCTATTTCTTTTAATATAATATAAGGATTTTTACTACGTTCTCTGCCTCTTGTAAAAGGAACCACACAAAAAGTGCACATATTATCACATCCTCTCATAATAGATATATAAGTTGATATATTATATTTATCCAATAAATGAGGTATAATATTATCATAAGTCTCAGTACGTGACAGTTTTACATTACATGATTTATTATTATTAAATGCATTAAAAACTAATTTTGGTAAATCATTATAAGAATCTGGCCCAACAACTATATCTATAATTTTTTCATTATCTAATAACTTATTTTTTAATCTTTCAGCCATACATCCTAAAATACCTATTATAGTATTATTTTTATTTATATTTTTATTATGTTTAATAGCATTTAATCTTTGCATTATTTTCAATTCAGCATTTTCTCTAATAGAACAAGTATTAATAAATATAATATCAGCTATTTCAATGCTATTAACTATTTTAAATCCTATTTTACCCATTATTGATGCCACTATATTAGAATCATAAAAATTCATCTGACATCCATATGTTTCTATATAAAGATTACCATTTTCAAAAGTTTTAACCATATTATTATGTTAATTTAGTTTTTTTAATATTACTAAAATGCATACAAAAATTAATTTATACAAACTCTATATGATGTAAGACGAAGAATAATAAATAAAAATATTGTGAAGCTTATAAATGAAGATCCTCCATAACTTATGTATGGCAATGGAATTCCAATTACTGGTATCAATCCTAAAGTCATACCTATATTAATAATAACATGGGAAAAAATCATAGATGAGTATGAATAACCAAGAACTCTGATGAAAATTGAATTTTGATTTTCAACTAAATATAAAACTCTTATTATTAAATGGTAATACAATATTAAAATAAATAAACTACCTATAAACCCCCATTGCTCAGCTATAGTACAAAATATAAAATCAGTATCCTGTTGAGGAATAAAATTATATTTAGTTTGAGTTCCCTTAAGAAATCCTTTGCCTAATAGTCTACCAGAACCTATTGCTATTTTAGCTTGATTTAAATTATATGCTTCTTTTTTAAGATTTATTTTATTACTAAATAAAACTGTAATACGAGATATTTGGTATGGTTTTAATATATTATAAACTATATAGTTTGATGTTAAAAGTGAAAAAAAAGTTATAATCATACCTAAAATAATTATTTTTAAAAAAAATTTATTTTTATTTAAGAAATAAAGCAATATTGTATTTATTATTATAAAATATATTAAAAAATTATAAACAGAATTAATTAAAATAACTATAAATAAACACAATATCATAATCAATCCTATTATTGGATATATAATAGATAATCCTTCCCTGTATAAAACTATTATAAAAGAGAAAAAAGTTATAGCTGTTCCAGTATCCTTTTGTAAAACAATTAATATGAAAGGAATAATTATTATTAAAAAATATATAGCCCATATGTATTTATTTTTAATATTGTATCTATTTTTAGCTAATATATTAGCTAAAAATAATGAAGTTGATAATTTTGAAATTTCTGATGGCTGTAATTTAAAAAATGTAAAATCTATCCATGATTTACTTCCATTAACTGAATTAGATGTAATTAAAACTAATAGCAATAAAGATATTCCAATTATATACACTATTGGAGCCGAAATAGAAAATATTTTAGGATCTAATAACAATATTAAAATAGATATTAATATTCCAATAATAATCCAGATAAATTGTTTAATATAATTATTAGATAAATTAGTGATATTGTTTATATTGTAATTATTAGAATAAATGCTAATTATACCAATAAAAGTTATTGATACATATATAATAACAATTATCCAATCTATTTTTTTACTCATATAATTGAAATATTTTACTAGTTTAGTATACTAGATTTAGTAATAATTTTATTTATATATTGTTTAATCATAATACTAGCAATTGGAGCAGCACATTTTGAACCAAATCCACCATTTTCAACTACAACAGCTATAGCAATAATAGGATTATCATACGGAGCAAATCCCCCAAAAATTGAATGGTCATAATCATTATTTGATTGTTGTGATGTTCCAGTTTTACCACAAAATATTAAATTATCTATTTTAGATTGTTTAGCAGTTCCATATTCCACAACATTTTTCATACTTTCGTAAATTATATCGAAATGTTTTGGATTAATTGCAGTATATATCTTTTCATTATAATTAAAATTTTGTTTTTTTATTAAATGTGGTGTAAATCTAAACCCTTTATTTGCTATTATAACCATAATATTGGCCATTTGTATTGGAGTCATAGTAATTTCACCTTGACCCAAAGCTAATGAAATAATATTAGAAGATTTCCATTTATTTATACCATATATTTCATTATAATATTTAGATGTCTTAATTGTTCCAGTTGCTTCAAATGGTATTTCTATATTACTTTTAGAACCTATTCCAAAACTTTCTAGATAATTTTTAAATTTATTATAAGATTCTTCTACATTATTACAATGTATATTTTTATTAAATAAATTAGTTAACAAATTACAATACCAATTATTACATGAATATACAATTGAATGCATTAAATTTATATTGCCATGTATTTTACAGCACTTGGCAAATGATTTATTTTTTTTTAATTTACCATTACAGGTAAAACAAGAATAACTATTAATAATATTTTCCTCTAAGCCAATGAGAGCTATTACAGGTTTTAATAAAGATCCTGGTGGATATTGAGCCTGTATAGGTCTTATTAATAATGGTTTATTATTATCAAATTTTAATGAATTATAATTATTGTAATAATGATCTATTAAATTTCTAGGATCATATGTTGGGCTACTTACAAATGCTAAAATATTACCATTTTTAGGATTAATAGCCACAATGCTACCTTTTTTATTTTGCATAAGTTCCTCTCCTAATTTTTGTAATTGTAAATCTATTGTAGTAATCAATGTATTACCAATTACAGTATTAGTATCATATAATCCATTATTAAATGACTGTTGTATTCTGTTAAACACATCAACTATTGTAAATTTAATACCTTTTTTTCCATGTAATAATTTTTCATGTGAATATTCTATACCTGTACGACCTATATAATCTCCTAAATTATAAAATCCATTTGAATTGATAATATCATTGTTTTCTACCTCAGATACATATCCTATAGCATGACTTGCTATTTTACCATAATGATAATTTCTTTTATTAGATCTTTGAACAAAAAAACCTTTGAAGGTATGTAAATGTTCTTGTAATACAGCATATTTGATATCACTTATATCTTTTTTAATTAAAATAGGATTATTAGAATATTTATTAATTTTTAATAGTTTATTTTTTAATATATCTTGTGATATATCAATCATATTACATAATTTAATAATATCTATGTTGTTAATTTCTTTAGGAATGGCAAACAGATTATAAATAGGTTGATTACTAACTAATATATTATTATTACAATCTTTTATAATCCCTCTTGAGGGTAATATAATTTCTTTTCTAAGAATATTGTTTTTTGCTGCGAATATATATTGATCATCTATTAATTGCATATAACAAATTCTAATAATCAATATTAACATTGCCATAATAATGATGTATTTTATTATAAATTTTTTAGAATATATATTTTTATTTGTATTAATCATTTATAAATAACAAATATGAAAATTTATAATTTTAATTATATTACATCTTTAAAATATTAAGATACAATTGATTATTGATATAAAAAAATAATATGTTACAAAAAAGAATTAGAGTAAGATTCGCTCCCAGCACAACAGGACCACTCCATATTGGTGGATTAAGAACTGCACTATATAATTATTTATTTGCAAAAAAATATGATGGTGAATTTTTACTGAGAATTGAAGATACAGATAGAACAAGATATAATAATATGTCAGAAAAACATATTCTAAATTCATTAAAATGGTGTAATATAATTATAGATAAAGGTATAGGTGCTGCTAATGAAAAATTTCCAGAAAATTATAAACAAAGTTTAAAAATTAAATTATATATAAAATATGCAAAATACTTAGTTGATAAAGGATATGCTTATTATGCTTTTGATAGTAAAGAAGAATTATCAATAATGAAAAACAATTTTTCAAAAAATCATTATTGTCATTATGGCATTTATAATAGACATAAAATGAATAATTCATTAAATTATAATATAAAGAATAATATAAAGAATAATAAATATGTAATTAGACTTAAATTACCAATATTAAAAAATAATATTATCAGCATAAAAGATAAATTAAGAGGAAATATAAATTTTAATATTTATGAATTAGAAGATAAGATTTTGATTAAATCTGATGGCATGCCAACATATCATTTTGCAAATGTAATAGATGATCATCTTATGAAAATAACACATGTAATAAGAGGTGAAGAATGGTTATCTTCTACTCCCATTCATGTAATATTATATCAATACTTTCAATGGGATATACCAGAATTTATTCATTTACCATTAATTCTAGATCCTGATAAAAAAGGTAAATTAAGTAAAAGAAATATAGATAATTATTTATATCCAATAATACCTATTAAATGGTTTGATATTATAAAAACTAAAAATATTAATGGCTTTAAAGAAACAGGAATTTTACCTAATGCATTAATGAATTGGTTAATTTTATCAGGTAATAAATATAATAATGAGTTTATGCCTACTATTGATGATATGGTTGATAATTTTAATATTGAAAATACTAATATAAATAATATTTATTTAAATAATAAAAAAATTTTATGGTTAAATCATATTCATATAATGAATAAAAATACTCAAGATATTTTAATTTTATGTAAAGAATTGACAATTAATGATGATGATGTATTAAAATTAATGACAACTAAAATAATTGATTTAATTAAAAACAGATGTTATTTATTAAATGATTTTATAAAAATAACAAAAACTATTGTTTATAGGCCTCATGAAAATAAATATTGTGTTTTAAAAAACAATTGGCATGATATAATAAATATTTTTTTTATAGATTTTTGCCAATACTTAGATAATTGCAATGAAATAGATGAAAAAAATACAAAAAAATATTTTCATGAATTTATAAAAAAAAACAATATTAAAAATATAATTTTGTTATTTAGAATTATTATAACAGGCATTGATAAAGGACCTGATATTTTTTCTATAATTAAAATTATAGGAAAACATGAAACTATAAATAGAATAAAATTAGCTTTATCAAAAATAAATTAATAATATTTATGAAAAATAATATTAAAAACAATTTTATAGAGAATATTATTGAAAAAGATTTAAACAATAAAAAAATCAAACAATTGTTTTTCAGGTTTCCTCCTGAACCTAATGGATGTTTACATTTAGGTCATGTTAAAGCAATATGTTTAAATTTTAATTTATCTTTAAAATATAATGGAAAAATTTATTTAAGATTTGATAATACAAATCCTGAAAATATTAGTAAATATTATATTGAATCTATTAAAAATGATATTATATGGTTAGGTTTTAAATGGCATTATACTACTTATACATCTGATTATTTTAATCAATTATATAATTTTGCAATAATTCTTATAAAAAAAGGATTGGCTTATGTAGATGACTCTAATCAAGAAGAAGTTATAAAAATGAGAGGAACTCCTAATAGTGCTGGAATTGAAAGTAAATATAGAAATAGAACTATAGAAGATAATTTAAAGTTGTTTGACAATATGAAAAATGGCTTGTATAAAGAAAATTCCAGAGTATTAAGAGCTAAAATTGATATGAATCATTATAATATGCACATGAGAGATCCTATAATGTATAGGATAAGATATAATAATATTAATTCATGGTTTATTTATCCAACATATGATTTTGCACATGGACAATGTGATAGTATTGAAAAAATAAATTATTCTATTTGTACTTTAGAATTTATTGATCATAAATTAATTTATAATTGGTTTATAAAATCTTTAAATTTATTTCCTTCCAAACAATTTGAATTTGCTCGTTTGAATGTAACATATAACATTATGAGTAAACGTAAAATATTACTTTTAATTAAAAATAAAAAAATTTCTAATTGGGATGATCCTAGACTATTAACTATAGGTGGTCTTAGAAATAAAGGTGTATCACCTCAAGCAATTCGAAATTTTATAAATCATATTGGAATACAAAAAAGAGATAATATAATAGATATTGAACTTTTAGATTTTTTTATATGTAAAGAATTAAATATAATGACAGATCGTATTATATCTATAATAAATCCATTAAAAGTAGTTATTACAAATTATTCAAATGATGCTAACAATAAAATATTGTTTAGTGAAAAATCTAAAAATAAATACTATAAGGACCGAAACATTGTTTTTTCTAAAATAATATATATTGAACGTAGTGATTTTTCTGAAAATCCTAGTAAAGAATTTAAAAGATTATATATAAATAATATAGTAAAGCTTCAATATTCATATGCTATAAAATGCAACAAAATTATTAAAAATAATAATAATGTTATAGAAGAAATTCATTGTTCTTATATTAAAAACAGCAATACTATTAGTTATAAAAATAAAAATAATATTAATATAATTCATTGGATTGATGCTAATAATATGACAAAAGCACATGTAATATTATATGATAACTTATTTTTAATTAAAAATCCTGAAAAACAAAATAATTTTATGGATTTTTTTAATCCTAAATCAATAATTGAAAAAGAAATTTTTATAGAAAATATAATTACAAAATATAAAATAGGTGATAAATTACAATTTGTAAGAAATGGATATTTTATTGTAAAATATATTTCAAAAGATAATAAATATGTTTTATCTAGAATATCTAAATTAAAAAGTAAATTATAGAATAATATAAATCGGGAAGAGAGGATTTGAACCTCCGACCACCTGGTCCCAAACCAGGTATTCTGCCAAACTGAACTACTTCCCGTAGTAATACGGCGAGAGAGGGATTCGAACCCTCGGTACATATAATAAAATGTACTACGGTTTAGCAAACCGCTCCTTTAAGCCTCTCAGGCATCTCACCTATATCATATAGTTAAACAATTTAGTAATTTTTAATTGAAAATATTACTAAATTTATTTAATAATTATATTAAATTAACATTTACTATATAATCATTATCAATATTACATAATATAACTTTTTGAATAGAATTGACTAATTTAGAATTAAATAATGTTTTTACTTTTATAAAATTACGAGTATATCCATATATAAAACCATTCTTATTTTTTTTTTCAAATAATACATATTCTGTTTTACCAATATTTTGATGATAAAAATAGTGTAATTTTTTATTTGAAAGATTTCTCATAATTTTATTGCGTTGTTTTTTAATTTCAGTACATATTTTATACTGCATTTTATTTGAAAATGTGTTATCTCTATCTGAATATGTAAATACATGCAAATATGATATGTCAATATTTTTAATAAATTTATATGTATCATCAAACATGTAATTATCTTCAGTTGGAAATCCTACTATTAAATCAGCACCAATACAACAATCTGGCATTAAAGATTTAATAGTTTCAATTTTATTTTTATAAAATTCAACCATATATCTTCTACGCATTAATTTTAATATATTATTATTACCAGATTGAATAGGTATATGTAAATGACGTACAATATGTTTTGAATCTTTAATAAAATTAATCATATCATTAGATAATAAATTAGGTTCTATAGATGATATTCTTATTCTATTAATATTTTCAATATTATCCAATTTTTCAAGTAAATGTAATAAATTATTATTTTTATTTTTATAATCTCCTATATTAACTCCTGTTAATACAATTTCTTTTGCTCCATTATTAATAATAAATTTAGCTTCTTCTAATATATTATTAATTGTATTACTACGAGATTTACCTCTAGAAATTGGAATTGTGCAAAAAGAACATTTGTAATTACATCCATCTTGAATTTTTAAAAAAACTCTAGTTCTATCTTTAGAAAATAATGAATTAGCTGGTTGAAAAATATTTTCATTATTAAAATCGTTATATATAATACTTTTATCTATATTGCTTATATTATAACCAATAATATTTCCTAAGTTGAATTTGTTACTATTGCTAATAACTATATTTACACCAGGTATTTTAGAAATATAATCAGGTTTTAATTGTGCATAACACCCTGTAACAACAACATATGAATTTGGACATTTTCTTTTAATCTTTCTAATAATATAATGACACTCTTTATCAGCATTGCTTGTTACAGAGCAAGTGTTTATAATATATAAATCAGATTTTTCAGAAATATCTACTATTTTATAACCTATATTTTTAAATGTATTTTCAATAGTATTACTTTCGGCAAAATTAAGTTTACAGCCTAATGTGTAAACAGCACATTTTAACAATTTTTTATGCATTATCTTAATTATTAAAATATTGTGACGTATAGTTTATATGTATAATAATTAAATTCAAATATATAATAAATTAATGATTTAATTATATTATTTCATTAAATTTATATTATTAATAAATAATATTTAACTATGTATCATGTCTGATTTTATTTACATGACAAAGGATAGACTACAAACTATTATCAAAGAATTAAAATATTTAAAAAAAGAAGGAAGAATAAAAATTGCAAAAAATATATCAGAAGCCAGAGATAAAGGTGATTTATCAGAAAATTCTGAATATCATGCAGCTAAGGAGGCTCAAACACATCATGAATTTAAAATAAACAGATTAGAAAAATTATTAATGAATGCTAAGTTAATAGATATTAATAAAATAAGTTGCTCTAAAGTAAATATTATGACAAACGTAACATTAGTTAATATAAAAACTAATAAATGCGTAACTTATCAATTAGTATCAGAACATGAGTCAGATATTAAAAATAACAAAATATCTATACAATCTCCTATAGGTAAAACAATATGTAACAAACACATTAATGATATTGTCAACATTAAAACACCAGGAGGAATAATAACATTTAAAATATTAAAAATATTTATTGATAATAAAAAATAATTATATGAAAACAATATTTTCTAAAATTATAAATAATGAAATAAAATCATTTAAAATTTGTGAAAATAAATTATTTATATCAATCTTAGATAGATATCCTATATCAATTGGACATACATTAGTTATAGTAAAAAAAGAAATTGATAATATTATAGATTTAAATGATGATTTATATATTAAATTGTATTTATTTGCAAAAAAAATAAGTATTATTTTATATAATGCTATATCATGCAAAAAAATAGGAATAGCAGCAATAGGACTAGATATACCTCACGTTCATATTCATTTAATCCCTATTAATAATATAAATGATTTTAATTTTAATAAAAAGAAAATTATTATGAATGACAATCAATTAAATATAATATTGAAATCTATAAAACAATATTTATAATATGTTATTTTAACATATTAGTTATGTATATATAATCTTTAATTGTCAAATTTTCTCCTCTTTGTTGAAGTAATTTTTTATCAATTTTATTAATATTATTAAATGATGACAATGCATTAGAAATAATTTTACGTCTTTTTCCAAAAGCTTTTTTAACTATTTCAAAAAATAATAATTCATCATAAAATGTTATTTTATTTTTATTTCTTTTAAATTTTATTATACTAGATTCAACATTAGGTTTAGGAAAAAAAACATTTCTTGTAATTGTGTATACATAATCTATCTTATAGGATGACTGTAATAATATAGATAATATATTACTATTTCTTGTTCCTGGTACAGCACATATTTTTTTACCTACTTCTTTTTGTAATATAATGATTACTTGATCAATTAAATTTTTATTTTTAAGAATCCAAAATAATATTTGTGAACTTATATTATAAGGAAGATTTCCAATTAGTGTAATTGGAAATTTAAAATAATATTCTATATTAAACTTTAATATATCATAATGTAGTATTTTATTTTTATTACTGGGATATTTTTTATGCAAAAAATTAACTATATTTTTATCAATTTCCACAGTCCATAAATCATATTTTTGTTTATATAACAAATCTGTTAATGCTCCTAATCCAGGCCCCACTTCTAAAATAGTATTATTGTTATTGATACATTCAATTTGTGTTATTAATTTTTTAGATATATTTTTATCTATTAGGAAATGTTGTCCTAAAAATTTTTTAGGTTTATATTTATATAACATATATATTTAATAAATAATATCATTTAAAATAACTTTTGAGTAAAAATGAATTTTATCCCTAAAATAGGAATAACATCGGGAGATGTCAATGGCATAGGCTTAGAATTGTTATTAAAAACATTAAATGATAATAAAAAATTATTTAATGGCTTAAAAATAATTTTGTATTGTTCTGAAAATATATTTTTACAATATTCTAAATATTTGAATTATAAAATATATTATAATATTATTGATAAAACAGAAAAAGCATTACCTAATGTATTAAATATATTAGAGCCATATAAAAATGATATTAGAATAAATTTAGGATATCCTAATTTAGATACAGGAATTTTATCATTTAAATCTATTAATTATGTATTAAATGAAACAAAAAATAAAAAATTAGATATTATACTTACATTACCCATAAATAAATTTACTATTAACAATAAATTTTTTAAAAAGGGGCATACTGAATATTTACAAAATTTTTTTGATTTGCCAGATTCTTTAATGTTTATGATATCTAAAAAATTAAAAATAGGTTTTGTAACAAATCACGTTAATATTAACGATATAATAAGCAATATTTCTATTGAAAAAATATTATCTAAAATATTTATCATGTGTAAAAGTTTAAAAGTATATTTTAATATTAATAATCCCAAAATAGCTATTTTGTCAATTAATCCCCATAATGGCGATAATGGCATTATTGGATATGAAGATATAAATATTGTTAAAGTAGCAATTGAAATTGCCATTAAAAATAATATTAATGTTTTAGGGCCTTATTCTGCAGATAGCTTTTTCGCCTTTAAATATCATTTAAAATTTGATGCTACTTTAGCTATGTATCATGATCAAGGATTAATACCATTTAAAATTATATCTAATGATAATGGTATTAATTTTACAGCTGGATTACCAATTATTAGAATATCTCCTAATCATGGTACTGCGTATGATATTGCAGGTAAATGTATAGCTAACAATAAGTCATTTAAATATTCTTTGATGATGGCTAAAAATATGTTTAAAAATAATATTAAACAATAAATAACTATAAATTAGTAGATAATTATTTATAAATTTGTAGTATATCAAAATATTATAAACATTATAAATAAAATGGCACATCCTAAATCTAGAACATCTAAATCAAGAAGAAATAAAAGAAGATCTCATAATGTAATACAAATACCTGCTTTTAGAACATGTAAAGTTACAGGTATTAATTATGTTCCTCATACAACTTATATATTTAAAGATAATATATATTATAAAGGTAAAATGATTATTAAAAATAAAAGTAATTAAAAAATTATTATATTAATGAATAAAGCTAGTATTACATGTATATATAGCTATATACCAGAATATATATTAAATAATGAAGAATTATCAGATATGTTAGATATAAGTATTGAATGGATAATTCGTAATACTGGTATTAAAGAACGTAGATTACTAAAAGGTAACAAATCAACATCTTATATGGCTATAAGATCAGTTGAGGGGCTTTTAAAAAAAAGTAATGTAGATCCTAAAATTATAGATTTAATTATATGTGCAACTATGACACCAGATATGTCATTTCCATCTACTGCTAGTATAATATGTAATAGCATAGGAGCTACCAATGCAGCTTGTTATGATATTAATTCAGCAAGTACAGGTTTTATATGTGGCTTATCAAACGCTAAACAATATATTAATAATGGAACATATAATAAAATTATAGTTGTAGGAGTAGATATGATGTCGTCAATTACTGATTATCAAAATAAATCTATTGCTACTTTATATGGAGATGCTGCTGCTTGTGTATTAATTGAAAATTCCAATTATGGATTAGAATTAATTGATATAATTATGAAATCAGGTAAAAACAGTATTAATGATTTTTATAGAAAAATAGGAGGATTATCTAATAAAATAACCATTGAATCTATTATTAATAAAGAACATTATATTGAGCATAATAGTAGTAAAATTTTTAGATATATGATTAGATATATCATATATGTTATTAAAATATTAATATATAATAATAATTTAAATATTAACGAAATTAACTGGATCGTTCCACATCAAGCAAGTAAAAAAATTATAGAGTTAATTAGTCATAATTTACAATTTAATATTGATAAAATAATGATAAATGTTGATTATTACGGTAATACATCTTCTGCTAGTATTCCTTTATGTTTATGGAGTTATGAAAAACAAATAAAAAAATCAGACAATATAATTTTATCAACTTTTAGTAGTGGATTTTGTTGGGGAGGAGCTTATATTAAAATGAATCTATAAATTTATTTATGAATAATATTTTTAGTACTCTTTTAACTAAAGTTGTAGGAAAAATATTTTTTTTACTTAAAAAAAATATTAATACTACTACTAATAATATGACATTTTTTGATCATTTAGAAATATTAAGATGGCATTTAATAAAAATCGGTATTTTCATATTTATATCATCATTATTAGTATTTTATAATAGTGATACAATATTTAATAATATATTATTAGTATTTAATGATCCTAATTTTTGGACATATCGTCAATTAAATAAATTAGGATTAAAAACTAATTTTACTCCATTTAAAATGATTAATACTCAAATATTTGGTCAATTAATGTTACATATGACAAGTTCTATGATTATTGGATTATTTATAAGTATTCCATATATATTATGGGAATTATGGAAATTTGTAAAACCTGGATTGTACACTCAAGAATTGAAAATTATTAAAACATATATTTTATTTATAGTTATACTATTTATAATAGGAATTCTTTTTGGATATTATGTTTTTATTCCAATAAGTATATCATTTTTAAATATGTATCAAATAAGTGATAAAATTACAAATACTTATATCGTTAATGATTATATTTTTACAATTATTAAAATGATTTTAATAAACGGAATAATATTTGAAATACCAATAGTATTGCATTGTTTATGTAAATTAAATATTATTAGTTTGAATAGTATAAAGAAAAAAAGAAAACATGTGTTAATAATTGTTTTAATAATTGCAGCTATTATAACACCATCACCTGATATTTTGACACAAATTATTATAGCTATACCTCTTTATATTTTATATGAAATTAGTATATTTATATTATATTATACTTGTAAATGATTTTTAATTAAAATTGCAAATGAATATAGCAATAGGATCAGATCATGCTGGTTATATATATAAGAAAGAAATAATTAATGTATATAAAACAAATAATATTATTAAAGATTTCGGAACATTTTCAAAATATAAATCAGTAGATTATCCAGACTTTATCCATCCTGTTGCTGATTTTGTTTCTAAAAATATATTTACTTTTGGTATTATTTTATGTAGTACAGGTAATGGTGTTGCTATGACAGCTAATAAACATAGAAATATAAGAGCAGCATTATGTTGGCGTAGTGATATATCTAGGTTAGCACGATGTCATAATAATGCTAATATATGTTGTATACCAGCTAGTTTTATCTCTTTAGAGGCTACTATTGATATAATTGATATTTTTTTAAAAAGTAAATTTGAGTTTGGTAGACATACAAAACGCGTCTATAAAATTGAATTTTATAATAATAATTGCCATGAAAACAAGAATAGAAAATGATATTTTAGGATCTATAAATGTACCTATGGATAGGTATTGGGGAGCACAAACTCAAAGAGCTATTCATAATTTTGATATTTTAGTACAATCTAATAAAATGCCTGAAGAAATTATATATGCTTTAGCTTATATCAAAAAATCTTCTGCTATAGCTAATTATCAGCTAAATATTATATCAAAAAATAAGATGAAATTAATATGTGATGTTTGTGATGAGATATTATGTGGTATATTGAATGATAATTTTCCATTAGGTATATGGCAAAGTGGGTCAGGCACACAATCTAATATGAATATTAATGAAGTAATTGCATATAGGGGACATGTAATAAATGGAGGAATTTTAAACGATAAAATTAAAATATTGCATCCTAATGATGATGTTAATAAATCACAATCATCAAATGATGTATTTCCTTCTGCAATGAATATAGCTGCCTACAAAATCATAATAAAAAAAACAATTCCTGGCATTGAAAAATTAAAAAATACTTTTTTAGAAAAATCAATAGAATATAAAAATATAATTAAAATTGGAAGAACTCATTTTATGGATGCCACTCCAATAACATTGGGACAAGAAATATCAGCTTATGCATTTCAATTAGAAAATGGTTTAAAAATGATTAAAAATAATTTAATTCGTTTATTAGAAATACCTTTGGGAGGAACGGCTGTTGGAAATGGTATCAATGCTCCAGTTAATTTTGACAAAATATCTGTAAGTATTTTATCTAAGTTAACTGGAATTCCATTAACAGTTTCTAAAAATAAATTTGAAGCATTATCAACTTGTGGATCAATTATTGAAATTCATTCAGTTTTAAAATATATTGCCACAAGTTTGATTAAAATAGCTAATGATATAAGAATGTTATCATCTGGCCCTAGATGTGGAATTGGAGAAATTTATATACCAAATAATGAACCAGGATCTTCTATAATGCCTGGAAAAATTAATCCTACACAATGTGAAGTAATGACTATGGCTGCTACTCAAGTTTTAGGAAATGATGTATCAATTAATATAGGAGGATCAAATGGCCAGTTTCAATTAAATGTTTATAGGCCAATGATAATATATAATTTTTTACATTCTGCTCATTTAATAGGTGATGTTTGTAGTTCTTTTAATGATAAGTGTGCCATAGGATTAAAACCAATGAAACGTAATATAGACAATAATTTAAATAAATCATTAATGTTAGTTACAATTTTAAATGATAAAATAGGATATAGCAAAGCTGCAAAAATAGCTCAAAATGCATATAAAAATAATTTAACACTTAAAGAATCTGCTTTAGAATTAAATTATATATCAGAAGCAGAATTTGATAAGTATGTAAAACCAAAAAATATGATTTATAGTGAATAATTTTTTAGAAAAAATAATAATTATCATTAAAAAAAAAATTAAACATGATAATGTCATTATTGACTATAATAATAATGTTTTACAACCTTATATAATAGTTAATTATAGATATATAAATGATTTTTGTAAAATTATTTACAAAAATAAATTATTATATTTTGATTTTTTATCATGTATAAGTGGAATTGATTATGGAATACAAAAATCTAAATTAGGAGTTGTTTATCACTTAATATCAATGCCTTATAATTATAGATTAGCTTTAAAATTAATAATTAGTCGTAATTTTAAAATTAAAATACCATCAGTTTCTGATATATGGAAAACAGCTGAATGGCATGAAAGAGAAATTTTTGATTTATTTGGAATTAAATTTATAGGTAATAAAGATATGCGTAGAATATTGTTGCCTGATGATTGGGTAGGAAATCCCTTATTAAAAGATTATAAAATGCCGTATTCATACAACGGAATAATATTATAATATTTTTTTACTATAGCCCCATTTATAATATTTAATATCATTAATATTCATTAAGTTTAAAACCCTTTCTACAATTGTAATTACTATTTCCTCAATTGTTGTAGGTATACTATAAAATGAGGGGCTAGCTGGACATATAACTCCTCCAGCTTCTATTATTGATTTCATATTATTAACATGAATAATATTATATGGTGATTCTCTAATCACTAATATTAATTTTTTTTTTTCTTTTAAAATAACATCAGCAGATCTAGTAATCAAATCATTAGATATTCCATTTGCTATTCTTCCTAAAATACCCATAGAACATGGTATAATGATCATACTTTCATATTGCGCAGATCCAGATGCAAAAGGTGCTTTAAAATTATAATTATCATATTTGATAAAATTATAATTTGTATATATTTCATTATTTAATTCATATTTCCAAACTTTTTTAGCATTTATTGACATAACTAACGAAATATCATATAATTTTTTATCTAATAAAGATAATTTATCTAATAATATTTTGGCATACAGTGAACCACTGGCTCCAGTTATTGCAATTACAATTTTTCTCATAATTAAATTAATAAATGATAATTTAATATATTTATTAATTTAAAATATTAATTATGATTTTTATTATAAAAAAATAAATTTTAAAAAAACCTATGTAAATGAAAAATAAATTATTAAATTCTGTTGCTATATTAGGTATTGAAACATCATGTGATGATACTTCAGCTGCAATATGTTTAGACGGAAAAATTATCAGCAATATAGTATCTCAGCAACATATTCATAAAAATTATGGAGGTATAGTGCCAGAATTAGCGTCTAGAAATCATGAAAGGAATATAATTCCAGTTGTTAAAGAATGTTTAAAAAAAGCTTGTATAAGTAAAAATCAGTTAACAGCAATATCATTTACATATCGTCCTGGGTTATTAGGTTCATTGATAGTAGGAGTTTCATTTTCTAAATCTTTTGCTTTAGCTTTAAATATCCCAATAATAGCTTGTAATCACATTACAGGGCATATTATGAGTAATTATATTAATAATAAAATATCTTATCCATTTATATGTTTGATAATATCAGGTGGACATACTCAATTATTAATTATAAAAGATTTTTTAAATATTATTAAAATAGGAAACAGTATAGATGATGCTGTAGGTGAAACTTTGGATAAAATAGGTGTTGTTTTAGGATTTAAATATCCATGTGGAGCTATTATAGAATTATATGCAAAAAAAGGTAATAAAAAAAAATTTTTTTTCCCTAAACCAAATATTAAAAATTATGATTTTAGTTTTAGTGGATTTAAAACTTCAGTTATTTATTTTATTAGAAAAAAAGTTGAAAATGAAAAATATTTTATAAAAAACAATTTACATGATTTATGTGCATCTATTCAATATAATATTATAAATATTTTATTAGAAAAAATAATAAAAGCTGCAACTGATTATCAAATATCATGTATTTCAATAGTTGGAGGAGTTGCTGCTAATAATGCATTAAGAAAAGAAATAATAAAATTGTCAAATGCAATGAATTGGAAATATATAATGCCTGATATAAAATATTGTACTGATAATGCTGCTATGATTGCAATATTAGGTTATTATAAATACTTAAATAATGAATTATCAAACGATAATGTTTCTGCACTTTCATATTCTAATATATAATATTATTAATTTTTATGTTTGTATTAATAATTACTAAAAATGATGCTATTTCCCATAATTTGATATTATTTTTAATAAAAAAAGGATATAAAATACGTATTATTTATCATAAAAAAAAAATATTTAATAGAGCAAAAAGTAAAATAACATGTAATATAGAATTAATATATGGTAATATATTTGATGTCAATTTTTTAAATAATATCATGAAAGATATAGATTATGTTTATCATAATTATTCTTCTGGATATCCATTATTTACATGTAAAAAATATCATGAAATATTTTATGACAATATATATAGTACATATAATATTGTTAATGCGGCTTTAAATAATAAAATAAAAAAATTAATTTATATAAGTTCTTCATATAGCTTAGGATATATCGTCAAAAGTAATGTAATGTATTCTAATGAATATTATAATGTAAATAAAGTATATGATTATATGTGTATTTACAGCCAAAGTATATATTTAAGTGAAAATGAAATATGGAGAGGTATTGCAGAAGGATTAAATGCGATTATTATTAATCCAACAAATATTATTGACAGTAATGAATACCCAAATATTATGTATGCTGTTTATAATAATAGTACTAATTTAGTATTAAAAAAAGATTGTTATAATGGATATATAGGATTACAAGATGTCATTACAGCATCTGTTAAATTAATGGAAAGTTCAATATCAGGAGAAAAATTTTTATTAAACGCTGAAAATATAAAATTAAACTATATTATTGACATTTTATTAAAAAACAACAAGTATAATTATTTATATAATAAAATATTGAATTTACTAAATTATAACATATATTATAAAACAATAAATAATATTATTAATAGAAATATTATTTATTCTAACAACAAAATTATTAAAGCAATAAATATAAAATTTACACCTATTAAAAATATTATTAATTTATTTCTTAAAAAGATTGATTTTTATTATAAATTTTAAGGCCATATACCAAGTTCTATATATGTATTAGCAATCATATTAATAGATAATACATACGATGCAGTTCTCATATCTTTTATAGTTTTATCTTTATTCCATATATCATTAATTTCATGATATGCTGTTATCATAGTATCTTCTAATCCAGAGTTAACTAAATCTAATTCTGATGGGCCTTTAATAAGTAATTTTGTTTCTGATTTAGTTAATGTTTTTCCAGTGAGTCTTTCAAGAATTTTAATTAATTCATGTCCCATATGTTGTTCATATTTACGATGAATTCTTCCAAAAGCTACATGAGATAAATTTTTCAACCATTCAAAATATGAAACAGTTACTCCTCCCGCATTAGCATATATATCTGGAACTATTATACAATTATTTTCTATCAAATATTGTTCTGCTTCTGGAGTGATAGGACCGTTAGCAGCTTCTACTATTATTTTTGCCTTAATATTAGCAACATTACTTTCATTAATTTGATTTTCTAATGCTGCAGGAATCAATATATCACAATCTTGTTGTAAGCACTCTATACTATTAATAAAATTTTTTGTATTTCTGTAATTAAGTATAGATCCAGTGTTATTTCTATGCTGCATAACATCATTAACATCTAAACCATTTTTATCATATATAGCACCTTCATATTCTAATAGTCCTACAATTATAGCATCTCCATCTTCTTGCAAAAATTTTGCAGCATTGTATCCAACATTTCCTAAACCTTGTACTATAACCCTTTTATTAGCTAAACCTTTAGTTATTCCTAATTTTTTCATATTTTCTGATATATCTACACACTCTCTAGTAGCAAAAAAAACTCCCTTTCCAGTCGCTTCTTGTCTACCTTTAATACCATGTTCACTTAAAGGTTTGCCAGTTACACATGCATAGTAATTAATATCAGTAGGATAAAAAGTTCTGTAAGTATCTACAATCCATGATATTTCTCTTTCGCTAGATCCGTAGTCTGTTGCAGGAACATCTATACCTGCGCCAATAAAGTTTTTTTTAATTAATTCAGATGTATATCTTCTTGTTATATTTTCTAATTCATTAACATCATAGTTATTAATATTAATTTTAATACCTCCTTTAGCTCCACCAAAAGGAACTTTAACAATAGCATTCTTATATGTCATTAATGCAGCTAATGCCATTATTTCATTTTCATTTACATGTTCACTGTATCTGATGCCACCTTTAGTAGGTTGCATATGATAAGAATGTTCTATTCTCCATGAACTAATCATATCTAAAGTTCCATTAGTACGTCTAATTGGAAAATTAAATCTACCAACAGTTTTACACTGTTTTATTAAATTCAATAAATCCTTGCTATATTTTGTATGTTGAGATGCTTTATCGAAAAAAAATGCTACATCTTCAAACAAATTCCTTTTTTGAATACTATTTTTACTATTATTCATAATTTCTATTTTATTATATATTTTTTTTGATTTCTTTTTTCAAGTTTAGAAATTTTATTATCAATTCGCCATAAGTAAAATATTATTGCAATAAAAATCATTAACAATACAATTACTACAACGTATATTTTGTTATCTTGATATAAAATATTATTTATTTTCCGTTCCATAGCTTTATTAGTTTAATTTCAATGATCATAATCCATATACCTATTATTATCCATCCCAATATTGAGGAATATAATATAAATTTCATATTGTGATCAACATCATATATTTGAAAACTAGGATTATTACCACTACTGGGATGTAGTGAATCCATTGTTTTTGGCAATATTAAAATTAATAATATCATTATAGGATAAATAAATATATTATATATAGAAGCTATATTAGCTTTATCATTATTATTATTAATAGAGTTTCTTAATATAATATATGAGCTATACATTAGCATTGTAATATAAGCACCAATTTGAATTGGATCTTTTGACCAATATGACCCCCATGTGAATTTTGCCCATATAGAACCACTTAATAATCCTATAAATATAAATAATAAACCTATCTTAACACTAGCTACCGCTTTATAATCCCATATAAATTTATTATAAAATAAATAATTAATACTACAGTAAAAAGAATAACTAAGCATAGTTCCTGCAACAAACCACATTGGTACATGAAAATACAGATTTCTAATAGTTTCTCTCAAAATAGGTATATTTGGAACATTAAATAATAATCCTGATATTATAGAATATATAATCAATATAATTCCTAAAAATTTAAAATATTTATTCATTTTAATATATTTTTTAATCTTTATAAATATATGGAAATAACAATAACGATATAATAATAATAACAATATTCAATAATAATAAAATTATAATTATTGTATTATTTATATATGTATTATATTCTGTCAAATTATAAATAATATTTGCTACTATTGTTAAAATAGGAATTGAAATTGGTAATCCAAGTAAAGAAGTCAATAAAATGTTTTTATTCAATTTATTTGCAATTTCTGAGGTTAATGTAAAAACAGAAGATATATTAACAATTACAATAAGCATTAATAAAATATATAATTTAATACTATAAATTTTTGTATTTAAAAACGTATTCAAAATACTAAAATTAATAATAAATAAAAAAGATATATTAATGATATTAAAAATGATTTTTGATAAGAGTATATGATATGGATGTGTAATAGTATATAAATAAAATTTATTATCAAATGATTTATTAGAATTATATTCAATTAAATTAATGCCAATAATTGATATTAAAAATAGTGAAAAATATTGCAAAATGCTATGATTTATATCATCCATAATATTATAAAATATTAGAATTAAAATTAAAACATATAAAAACATATTTTTTAAATAATCATAACTTCTGTATTTTGCTAAAAATTCAATTTTTAGCAAAAAAAACAAATACTTCATTTCATTAATATTAAACTATTAATAATATTTAACTTTATAATATAAATATATAATTTTTTGTATATATAAGCACCATATAATAATATTATGTATATACTATCTGCTACTAATATTAGTAAATCTTATGATGGTAATATCATATTAGATAACATCAATATAAACATTATTAAATCAGATATAGTTTTAATAACTGGGATTTCTGGATCTGGTAAAAGTACTTTATTAAATATATTAGGAACAATTCATTATCCAGATAATGGAAAATTAATAATTAATAATATTGATGTATATAATATATCATATGATTATTTAAGTTTTATCAGAAATAAAGAAATAGGATTTATATTTCAATTTCATAATTTATTAAATGAATTTTCTGCTATAGAAAATATTTGTATACCAGCTTTAATATATGGGATAAAGTATGAAATAGCTTTTAAAAAAGGATATGAATTACTAAAAATTTTGAATTTAGAAATGAAAGCGCATTATAAGCCGTATCAATTATCTGGAGGAGAAAATCAGAGAATAGCTATTGCTCGATCTATAATTAATAATCCATCAATAATAATTGCTGATGAACCTTCTGGAAATTTAGATACATATAATGAAGAAATGATATATGAAATATTTTTAATGTTAAAACATAAATTTGGACAAACATTTATTATAAGTACTCATAATAACAAATTAAATAAATTTGCAGATAATATATTTCATATTAAAAATGCTAAATTAATACATTTTTAAACTTTATTAAAATGATAATTTGAAAATGAATAAATTACAAATTTATTTATCTTTATTAAATAAAATAATTTGCATTATATTATAGATATTTTACTATACTTAATATTTTAACATTTCTTATATGCGATTACCTGTTATTAGCAATTTATTAAAAATGCATATCACTGTTTTTATATGGGGATTTACTGGAGTTTTTGGAGATCTTATTAGCATTTCTGCTTTACCTCTAGTTTGGTTTAGAGTTGTAATATCTGCAATTTTTGTTTGGATATTTATTTATATCCGTAATAAATCCTTATTTTTACCTCTTAAACAGATAATATATTTATTATTTATAGGTCTAATATTAGGAATTCACTGGCTATGTTTTTATTATGCCATTAAAACATCAACAGTAGGGTTAGCTGTCGTATGCTTATCTGCTCAGACTTTATTTACTGCTTTGCTAGAACCTATTATGTGTTATAATAAACTATCAAGAATTGATATCATTATTGGTATAATAATTATTATTGGCATGTCAATAATATTTCACTTTGAATGTAAATACTATTTAAGTATAATAATAGGTATTTTTGCAGCTTTATTAGCAAGTATATTTACAATATTAAATATTTATCAAATAAAAAATAATTCTGCTTCTGTAATTTGTTTTTATGAAATGTTAGGAGGTGCTATTGGTTTAACTGCTATAATTATTTATCTCAACATTACAAATAGTTTATTTATTTTATCTTATTCATTAATAGATATAATATATATATTGATATTATCAATTATTTTTACTGCATTGCCGCAAATAATTAGTATTCATGTTATGCATGAATTATCTCCATATACTATTATGCTTTTATCAAGTTTAGAACCCATATATAGTATTTTAATAGCTTTATTAATTTTAGGTAGCCAAGAACAAATGACATTAGGTTTTTATTTAGGATCTATATTAATTATTCTAGCTATATTTATTCATCCATTTGTTAAAAAATCTAAATATATAAATTAATATAAAACAATTATATTTAATATATATAATATTTGAAAAATTTATCATTATAAAAGATATAAAAAATGAGTATAATAAATGTATTACAAAATTGTTTAATTTTTATTGTTATAATAACAATCGGATTAGGATTAATTTATATTACTAGAATTTTACTAGTAAAAAAAGTTGAAAAGATAATTAATCAATATGATAGTAGTTTATCAGAATTTTTTTTAACATCTGTGAACAATATTTTAATTCCTCTTTTAATTATTTTTCTTATAAATTATACTATTTCATATATAAATATTAATATTTATATATTGAAAATAATCAATTTGATATCAATTATTTTAAAAATTTACTTTGTAACTTGTTTAATAATATCTTCTTTTGAATATATGATTAACAGTTATTTAAAACGAAAATCATCTGATTATTTGGAAAAACATAAGCAAATAAAAGGAATGATTATTATAGGATCTAGTATTATTTGGTCTTTCTCAGTAATATTCATGTTTAATAATATAGGTTATAATGTAACAACTATATTAACAGGTTTAGGTATTGGAGGTATAGCAGTAGCATTAGCAGCTCAAAAAATTCTAGGAGATTTATTTAATTATTTTGTTATATTTTTTGATAGACCATTTGAAATAGGAGACTTTATTATAGTAAATAACAAAAAAGGACATATTGCAAATATAGGTATTAAATCAACTAGAATTAATAGTATAAATGGAGAAAATATTATTATTTCAAATACTGACTTGACTAATTCTATTATTAGTAATTATAAAAACATTAAAAAAAGAAGAGCTAATACATTGTTTTGGTTAGATTATAATATTACAAAATATAAAATTAATTTGGTTTTTAATACAATTGAAGAAATTATTAATAATTATAAAGATGTTATTTTTGAACGTGTATGTTTAATAGCATATGATGAAATAGGATTAAAATTTGATGTAGTATTTTTTATTAAATATTCTAATTATAATCATTATATGAATACTATAAGTAACATCAATATTGAAATTTATAAAACTTTTAAAGATAAAAAAATAGAATTTGCTAGTTATAAATCATCATTTTTAATGAAATAAATTATCAATATAATGAAAAAAATATGGCAAAAAAATAATAACCTATTGGATAAATATGTAGAAGCGTTCACAATAGGCAATGATAATAAAATAGATATAAAAATAGCAATTTTTGATATTATAGGATCTATTGCACATGTTACTATGTTAAATAATACTAAAATTATTAACTATAAAGATTATAAATTTATTATTAAAGGGCTAAAAATTATTTATTATCAAATAAAAAATAATAATTTTAAAATAGATAATAATATAGAAGATATTCATTCTCAAGTAGAGGTTACATTATTAAATATAATTGGAGTAAATGCAAAAAAAATTCATACTGGAAGATCTAGAAATGATCAAATTATTACAGATATTAAATTATATTTAAGAGATAAAATATACTTTATTACATATAATGTATACAATTTATTTCTTAAGTTAATATATCTTAGTGAATCTTATAAAAAAATACTTATTCCAGGATATACACATATGCAAGTAGCTATGCCTTCTTCATTTGGACTTCTATTTGCATCGTATGCTGAAAGTTTAGTAGATGATTTAGAAATAATGCTATCTGCATATAAAATTGTAAATAAAAATCCTTTAGGGTCAGCTGCTGGATTTGGCTCTTCATTTCCAATAGATAGAAATATTACAACTAATTTATTAGGTTTTGATAGTTTAAACATTAATTCATTATACGCACAATCCACAAGAGGAAAAACTGAAAAAATATTATCTATGGCTATTAGTTCAATAGCAAGTACAATTTCTAAAATGTCTTATGATATATGTTTATATATGGGAGAAAATTTTAATTTTATAAAATTCCCAAATAATTTAACTACAGGATCTAGTATCATGCCTCATAAAAAAAATCCTGACGTATTTGAATTAATACGAGCAAAATGCAATGTTATACAATCTATACCAAATAGTTTAATTTTATTATGTAATAATATGCCTAGTGGTTATCATAGAGATTTTCAGAATACTAAAGACATTATTTTTAATGCAATTGATTCATTAAATGATTGTATCAAGATGTCTATATATATGTTAAGTCATATAGAAGTTAATGATAATATATTATCTAATAAAATATATAAATATATTTTTAGTGTCGATATTATACATCAATATTTAATTCAAGGTATGACTTTTAGAGATGCTTATCAAAAAGTTGGACAAGATATAGAAAACAATAAAAAATTTTCTTTAAAACATAAATTTAATTATTCTCATATAGGTAGTATTGGTAATTTGAAAAATGATATTATTATGGATAATATGAATTCAATTATTAAAAAATTTAATTTTAATAAATATATAGTAAAGATTAATAAACTAATTTGTTAGTATTAATTTAGAAATTTAAATATTTGTTTATCTATATATATATTTATGATAAAGAATTTTTTATTTCCATAAAAAGAAGTACTAATTGATATATTACAGCTTTGCAATTTTTTGTATATTGATATTACAAAATATTGTAATTTATAATTACATATTTTAATATTACCATTAATAAATAATGATTTTTTTTTGAAAAAATATATTTTATTTTTTAAATACAATGTACTATTTTCACAATAAAAAATTGCATTAAATAAATATTTACAATAAAACATGTTATAATTAATAACTTGAAATTTATTAAAATATATTATATAATTATTGGTTTTATAATTGGTAAAATTTACTTTCTTATAAAGACATATATTGTAATTATTTGATAAATTTATTTGAATTCTTATATTATTTGCATCATTATATTCGTATAAAGATATAATTTTAACATTTAATAATTGAATATTATTTATACATATTTGATTTTTAATATAAAAATTTAATATTTTATAGATATTATTATCTAATAAATTATAGGAATATTTTGCATATAATTTATATATAATAATATGATTTATATTATTATAATAATTATTAAATAGATATGTATTGACACTCCAATTAAATGAATATATTTTATTATTAATTATTATATTACTTTTATATACTTTATATGTATTATATAATATTCGTGCTAAAGCAATATCTTTATTATACTGAGCAGAAATAGATATATAAAAATGTTTTAATAATATGAGTTTATATTTGAATGGTAATGAGTAACTTGTATATTGGAAAAAATTTTCTAAATCATTATTATATTTTATGTATTTATAAAAAATATTGTAATTATTTATTTTAAAATTTACATAAATTATTTTATGGTTTTTTTTTCTTTTTACAAAATATGATATTATAACTTTTAATGGTATTGATTTACTAGAATTTAAATAGGTTATTTGATAATGTAAATGTTTATTTAAAATATCATAATTTATATTATTTATAATATGGTTATCATAATATAATAAATAGCTATTTTTTAAGGCAATAATAGTTGTTTTATTGTGTGTATAAATATTTAAAAAACCATTTACAAATGATTGTTTATCGATATCTATTCTAAAATTAGATTGACCATTATAATTATTATAATAATATGATGATAATAAATTATAAGTAAAATAGTTATTAACTATATATTTTAAATTAGAAAATTTAATTTTTTTATTGAAAATATTGATTTTAATACTTGGATATATAATTCTACTATAATTAGTATGATTAATTTTTATAAATTTGCTTGGTAAAAAATGATGATCTTTATTATAGTAAATTTCAATTAATTTATTTTTTACAATTAAATAATTTTTATATGGATAATTTAATGGCAAACATTTTGCCATATATATATTTTTATCATAAAGAAATATAATAAATTGTAATAAAAAAAATATTATAACATATTTTATTGTTATAAATATTTTTTTATATAATTGCATGATTAATTTTATTTTTATTAATTGCATTAATATTATATATAATAAATTATTATATGATTTATTTTAATTGATTGTAATTTATATGAGTTATTATTTTATAATAATATTATTTTTTTATACATTGACAATATATAATAATTTTTATAAAGATAGTTCTAAGTTCAATAAAAATAAATTATTACTTTATAATGAAAAAAATATAAAAAAAATTATTATAGATCCTGGACATGGAGGTAAAGATCCAGGTGCTATTTTAGGTAGATTATTAGAAAAAAGTATAAATTTACAATTTTCATTAGTATTAGGACAAGAAATTTCTAAAATGTTACCTTATGCCAAAATTGTTTATACAAGAAATAGTGATAAATACATAACTTTACAACAACGTATTAATATAGCTAATTATAATAATGCTGACTTGTTTATATCAATTCATTGTAATTATCATAAAAATAAAACAATTAATGGTATAGAAATATTTATCTTAAAACCATATAATGATTTTTTTGATTTAAATTATTATTATAATATATCATATCAAGATTATAGTGTAATTATGGAAAATATTATTTTAAAAAGTAAACATATTAATAATAGTATTACATTATCATATTTTATTCAAAAAGAATTAATAAAAAATGACATACATATTAGAGGCATTAAGCAGGCTAATTTTATGGTTATAAAATCAGTTAAAATGGCTTCTATTTTAATAGAAATAGGTTTTTTATCTAATGACAATGATATTAATTATATAAATTCATTAAAAGGACAAAAGGAAATTGCAAAATGTATATCAAGAGCGTTAAATATATATAACAATATATCATAATAATTATATTAAAAATGAATTGTATATATAAATATTTTGATAACTTATCTCAAGATCAAATTGATAGAATAAATAAAATATGGCATTTATATAAATATTGGAATTGTAAAATTAATTTAATATCTAAAAATGATCTTATTTTTATATATCAAAGACATGTTTTACATTCTTTATTTATAGCTAAAATATTAAAATTTTACAAAAATGAAAAAATAATGGATTTAGGTACAGGAGGTGGATTCCCAGGACTACCTTTAGCAATTATGTTTCCTCAAGCTAAATTTCATTTAGTTGATTCTAAAAAGAAAAAAATATTAGTTTTAAAAAAAATAATTTTTTCATTAAAAATGAAAAATATCGAAATAATACATAAAAGAATAGGTATGTGTAATATAAATACAACATATGATTATATAGTAGGTCGATACATAACTAACAATCTAAATGAATTTGTTAAATTATCAAAACAATTTATCATAAATAATGATAATAAAAATAAATGCCTTTTATATTTTAAAGGCAGTAATGATATATATACAGATATTAAAAATATTAAATATCCTATAAAGGTTTTTAAAATACAAGATTCATTTAATGAGACTTATTTTACTAATAAATATTTATTAAAAATAAATATTTAAATAACAATATTGATAATTTTATTTTTTATAATAAAAATTTTTTTCGGTATTTTATTATTTAATATTTTTAATATTTTTTTATCTCTTAAAATAGTATTTTTTATAGTGTTATTATCTAAATTTATTTCAAATTTGATTTTTGTTTTAGTTTTACCATTTATAGATATAGGATAATCGTAATATGTATTATTAATATAATTTTCTTGATATTTAGGATAACTTGAATTTACTAATGAATAATATTCTTCTCCTGTCTTATGCCACAATTCTTCACATATATGAGGAGTATAAGGATACATAATAATAAGTATATCTTTTAATATAGTTTTATTATTGCATTTAATATCTAACAGCTTATTAACTCCTATCATTAAATTACTAATAGCAATATTAAATTTCATATTTTCTGTATAAAATTTTATTTTTTTTATTAAATCATTAATTATTATTGTTTCGTTCTTTGTAGATTGTGTATCTTTGATTTCAAATGAATTATTATTGTTATTATGAAATAATTTCCATAGTTTATTCAAAAATCTTTTCATTCCTTCTATTCCTTTTTTATTCCATATTTTAGATTTTTCAAATGGGCCTAAAAACATCATATATAATCTAAAAACATCAGCTCCATATTCTTTAATTATTTCTTCAGGATTTATTATATTCAATTTTGATTTAGACATTTTTTCAATTATTGATTCGCATAAAAATTTATTTTTATTCTTTATAAAAATAAAATTATTATAATTATATTTTATCTTGAATTTTTCAATATCTAAATTATTGTCTTTAATAAATTGACTATTAATATATATTTTTTGAGTTTTATACTTATGACTTAACGTCTTACAAACAAAAGCTTTTTTATTATGTATTTTAAATATTATATATGATGTATTACATATCATACCTTGATTAACAAGTTTACTAACAGGTTCAGTATTAGATATGTAATCTAAATCATATAATAACTTATTAAAAATTCTCATATATATTAAATGACCAGTAGCATGCTCTGATCCTCCTATATATAAATCTACCTTTTGCCAGTACTGATATTTTGATTTATCAACTAAATTATTATTATTTTTAGAATCCATATATCTTAAATAATACCAACTAGAAGCTGCCCAACTAGGCATAGTATAATTTTCAAATTTATTATTATTACTATTTGATAATAAATTACTATTAAAATATGATGAAGTTAATGGTAATTTTGATATAGGTAATACAAAAGGTAAATTATTTTTATAATAAACTGGAAATGGTTCTCCCCAAAATCTTTGACGACTAAAAACTACATTTTTAAGTTTATATTTAATTGTTTTATATCCTTTTCTTGTTTGTAAGGACCATAATAAATTTTTTTTATAATTTGATTTTATAATTGTAGTATCATATTTTGTAAATAAATTATCATTTTTTTCAAAAAAATTTATTTTATTTTTCTTTGCAAAAAGAATATCATTCTTATTATATTCTGGTATACCTAATATATTATCCATATTATATAGTAATTTGCTATAATTACTAATCCAAATAGGTATTTTTTCATTATTAAATGGATTTATAGCAAATATGTTAGTAAATATACCTTTGATATTATCAATTGAATAATTATTATAATCAAAATATATATTTTCTTTTTCAATGAAATATATAATATTATTCTTATTATTAGTATAATGTAAAATTAAATCTATAAATTGACTTTTCGTAGACAAAACAATATATTTACAATATAATATTAAATCTATTCTAGATATAAAAATTTCTATATAAGTATTAGGAAGATTATATAGTTCAAATTTTAATGTCACTCCAGATACTTTACCTATCCAATCTTGTTGTATTTTTTTTATATTTTGCGGCCAATCAATAAGTTGAATATCATTTAACAATCTATCTGCATAAGCAGTAATATTAAGAAACCATTGTTTCATTAAACGTTTTACAATAGGATATCCACCTCTAATAGATAATCCATTATTAATTTCATCATTAGCTAATACTGTATTTAAATCAGGACACCAATTAACATAATCTTTTGATATATATGCTAATCTATATGATAATAATATTTCTTGTTGTTTGTAAAATGAAAATTGGTTCCATTCTGATGAAGTAAATTTTGAAACTTTTTTATTTAAACATGCTGATACATCAATATTGCCATTTTTTTTAAATATAGTAATTAAATCATCAATTTTTGATGTTTTACTATTTTTTTTATCATACCATGAGTTAAAAAAAATAGTAAAAATCCACTGTGTCCACTTGTAATATTCGGGATCTGAAGTTATTATTTCATTATTCCAATCATAAGATAATCCTATTTTTTCAAGTTGATTTCTATAATTATTAATATTATTTTTTGTAATAATATTTGGATGTTTACCACATTGAATAGCATACTGTTCTGTTGGCAATCCAAAAGCATCATATCCCATAGGATGCAATACATTAAAACCATTTAAACGCTTAAATCTAGCAATGATATCTGCTCCAATATAACCTAATGTATTACCTATATGTAAGCCATATCCTGAAGGATATGGAAACATTGATAAAATATAATACTTAGGTTTAGAATTATCAATAACAGTTTTAAAAGTAAAATTTTTCTTCCAAAAATATTGCCATTTTTTTTCTATTTTATTAAAATCATAATACATAATTTTACTCTAAATAAATATATTTTTTAATTATATCATCTCCCTAATCTAGTAATCATTCTATCCATTTCTTTAATTTTATTAGTTAAATCTCTAGAAGAGGCTTTTTTAGATTTGGCTTTATAAAAATAAATTTTAGCTTTTTGTATATTTTTTTGATTAAAATATATTGAGGATAATAATAAAAACGCAGTTATTTTATTATCATCATCAGGAATACCTATTTTAAGAGATTTTTCAATATTATATTTAGCATCATATATATTATTTTGTTGATATAATATGCTACCTAATTGTAAATAAGGCACACCTTTATAATCATTTGATATTGCCCCAGATTTTATAGATTTTTCAATATTATATTTAGCATTATCAAAATCATTATTAATAATTGATAAATTGCTTTTTATCATATAGTATACAGATTTAACAGGTCTGTACAAATAGTTAGGTGCTATAATTTTATTCATAACAAATGCAGCATATTGAATATCTCCATTTTCAATTGCTTTTTGTATAATACTTACAGGCCCAATAAATATATGTAAAGCAATTAAAATAAGACTTATTATAATAAAAATAGTAGCCCAAAACCAATATCCAAAAAAAAACACGATCAAACTAACCATTAATGTTATTATACCAATTATAAATCTATTTAATATAAACTGAGTATATATATAATCTATCATTTCTATATGTGTTATAAAACGCTATGCTAATATAGAAAATATTAGGTTAATAAACATTTTTATTTGCCAATACAAAAATTACTAAATATATAATTTAATTTATCTTCTGTATATATTTCACCAGTAATAGTTCCTAAATAATATATAGCTTCATTGATTTCATATGCAATTAATTCATCATTTCCTTTCAAATTTATCATTTTTATTGCTTTATTCAATATATTATATGATTTTTTTAAAATGTCATAATGTCTATTATTAGAAATAATAATATTATTTTCATATGTTATATTATCAACATAAAATATTTTAGTAAGCATTTTTTTTAAAATATCAATATTAAAATTATTTTTTGCTGATATACATAAAAAATTATTAATTGATTTATATTCGTTTGTTATTTTTTCTATATCATAATAATCTATTTTATTAGCTACTGTAATGATATGACAATATTTACTACATCGATAAGTAATTTTATTAAGATTGTTACGTATATTATTAATATTATTATTTAATGGATCAAATAAATATATTATAATATGTGATTTTTTTATTTCATAATATGTTCTGCGAATTCCTTCTAATTCTAAAGTGTCTTTAGTATCTCTTATACCTGCTGTATCAGAAAATATAAATTTAATATCATCAATGATATGTTCATTTTTTATAATATCTCTAGTAGTACCTTTAATATCCGAAACTATAGAACAATTATTTTGAGTTATTTGATTTATTAATGTAGATTTACCGGTATTAGTATTACCAATAATAGTAACGTTAACACCATTTTTAATAGTATTGCCAATTAGAAATGTATTTATTAAATCAAATATAATTTTATTAATATTTTGTAATTTATCTTTTAATATTGTTTTACTTTCAGTTTTAATATTTTCTTCTGAAAAATCTAAATCTATTTCAAGTATAGCTGATACATCAATTAATTTTTTTCTCAAATATTTTAATTTATTAGATATATTGCCTTGCATTTGATTTGTTGCTAATAAATGAGCTTTTTTAGATGTTGAAGCAATAACATCTATTATTGATTCAGCTTGAATAAGATCCATTTTATTATTTATAAAAGCTCTCATAGTAAATTCACCAGGATTAGCTATTCTAGCACCCATATCAATACAAAGTTTAAAAATAGTATTTACTATATATATGGATGCGTGACACGATATCTCAACAACATTTTCTCCAGTATATGATTTAGGTGATATGAAAACAGATATAATTACATCATCCAAAAAATTATTTTCATAAATTATTTTTCCATATTTTATAGAACATGATTTCAACGTATTTAAATTATAACCTGTAAAAATACTGTTTACAATATTAATAGAATTTATTCCAGATATCTTTATAATAGCAATTGAACTCTTATGAATATTAGTGGATAATGCTATGATTGTATCATTATTGGAGTAATTATTTTTAAATTGCATATTAAGAAATATTTTTTTATGACAATAAATTATTTATCATATTTAATAATCGGATTAATTTTTATTACAATATCATATTTTATTAATTATGTTTTTGATAATAAAAAATTTAATAATAAAATTGCATCATATAGATATGAATGTGGTATATATTCTTATAAACCAATAATTTTCTTTTTTAGGAAAAATATATACATATATATATTATTATTTATGTTATTAGATATAGAAATAATAGTATTATTTCCATGTATTCCATTACTTGCTGATTCATATAAATTAAATATAAATTATAATAATATAAATTTATATTATAAAATATTAATATTTATACTACCTCTAGTTTTAGGGATAATTTTTATCATCTTAAAAGGCAAATTAAATTGGTATCAAAATATAAAAAAAAATTATATATCTTATAGCAAGATATCTTTAAAGATTTACAGGAATAAAATCAATAAATTATATTAACAATATTAATTAGTTATATGTTATGGAAACTGCTAATATTATTCAAACTAGTATTAATGATATATTAAAATGGTCTAGATCTTCTTCATTATGGGTTATGTCTTTTGGATTAGCATGTTGTGCAATTGAAATGATGGGAGCTTTTGCTAGTAAGTATGATTTAGATAGATTTGGTGTTTTCACAAGATCATCTCCAAGACAATCAGATTTAATTATTATATCAGGCACTGTAACACTTAAAATGGTAGAGCCTATTAGAAATCTATATAATCAAATGCCTTATCCTAAATATGTTATATCTATGGGATCATGTGCTAATTGTGGAGGACCATATTGGCAATATGGATATCATGTATTAAAAGGAATAAATAAAATAATACCAGTAGATATCTATATTCCAGGATGCCCTCCACGACCAGAAGCATTAATTAATAGTATAAT
>CAZUHH010000006.1:0-20225 GCA_964620755.1 uncultured Bacteroides sp. | reverse complement strand
TAATTTAAAATGTGTCCCGGAAACCATAAAATATGGTCAATCATTGCTAAAAATATATAGCAAAACTTGTAGAGCAAATTTTGCAGATAATAAATGCAAAATTGATATAAAAAAATTAATGCAAGAATATACTATTGACTCTATCAACCAAAATATTATTATTTGCAATAATATCAATAGAAAAGATGGCTTTTTTACAGGAGGAACAGCTTTTATACATACTCATAACAATCAAAATAAATATAATATCATATCTCATAATTCTTCTATTATTGAAATAGATTCTTTTATTGATTATAATTCTCTAATTGCTAAAAAAATTACTTTAGTACCAAATTGCGATAAACATTTTAACACTTGTTGTTCAAAATTTAATAATGCAATAAACTTTAGAGGAGAACCTACAATACCAGACTATAAGGTGTTAAAAAACACTTTATTTTAGTAAAACTAATCTAATTATTATATTTTTATAAACTATACATTGATATCTTTTTATATTTATGTATTATTACCTGATAACATAGGTATTTTTATGAGAGAAATAAAAAGGTTTTTTAATAAAAATGTTTTAAATAAAGGATATAAACGTTATAATAATGCACAGATATCCTCTAGGGAAAATAATATCAGAAAAAAATTATATCAAATATTACCTGTTTCATTAGAAGGTGATTTATTTCATAATTTAGATTATTATTCTTTAGTAGGATTGTTTGAAATATTACAAAAATATAAAAAATCATTTTATTATTTGTTTAAAAAAAATACAAAGTTTTTATTTGCTTTATTTATTTACTCTATTGTTTCTATTATTGTCCTTAGTATAATTTCTGTGTTAGCCCTCTCTTTTGTTAATAAGAGTACTATGATTACTGTTATTACTGTTATTATTTTCTTAATCTTTATAATTGTTAATATATTTTTGTATATTAAGTTATTAAATAAATATACTAGTATAGTTAATCATAATTATAGTAAAATATTTAACTCAAATATAAAATCTAAAAAATAATATTTTAAAATTAATAAAAATTTTTTATAAGTCTTATATTAATTTTTAGATTAATCCTTTATAATTATATTGTTCTTTTATTATTACCTCTTTATTTTATTTGTTAAATATTAATTAATATAAATAAATTGTAATTATTACTAAAATATTACTTAGTCTATATATAATATAATTTATATTGTTAATATAAATTTATTTTTATTAAATATGAGGATATTTATGTATAATGTTATGAAATTTCAAGCGCCTTTTGAAAGAGTAAAAAATTATAATCTTCCAGAGGTAAGCTTATATAAATCAATTATTACTCAAGCAATTATTGATTGTACTAATATATCAGATGATAATTCACTTAAATTAATAGAAAAAGAAGCTAAAGAATGGATATTTGGTAATTCTAGAGATTTTAAAGAGATATGTTATAAAGCAGAAATAGAACCTCATTTTATTATTAAACTTGCTAAAAAAGCAATAACAATAAAAAAAAATAAAATCAATAAAAATAAATAAAATTTAATATATTATATTTATATTAATGAAAAATATCACACTGACTTATGATTTTTATAACCAACATGTAACTATAGTTGCTAAAATGCTATTAGGTAAAATTATCGTGTTCAATAATCTTCAAAGCATTATTACTGAAACTGAAGCTTATAGAGGTTATGATGATCCAGCTTCACATGCTTTTCGTGGAAGAACAATGAGGTGTAATATCATGTTTGATCATCCTGGAAAATTATATGTATACTTAATTTATGGAAAATATTATTGTTGTAATATTACTGCAGAACCATTAGGGCAACCAGCAGCAGTTCTACTTCGTGGTATAAAATTATTTAATAACAAAACTATAACAGGACCAGGTAAAATATCTAAATATCTTAATATTAATAAAACTCATAATGGAATCAGCCTAATTAAAAATAGTGATATATATATTGCTGATGCTATGAATGTAAAAAATTTTTTTTCAACTCCAAGAATAGGAATATCAAAAGCTCTTAACAAACTATGGAGATACTACTACTAGATAGATAAATCTAGTAGTCTTTATCTTTATAATAAATAACTTCCTTAAATTTATTTATTAAGCTTAATCGTTATATTTATTATAAGCTTGGCAACGTCTTACTCTCCCATACTTAAATATACAGTACCATCAGCGCTATAAGGTTTCACTGCTGAGTTCGGAATGGAAATCAAGTGTTTCACTTACGCTATAATCACCAAGCTAATAATATAAACCTTTAAAATATCCTTACTTAAAATAGTTATATAAATTACATGTAAGTAAATTTATATAATTATTATATTAAACTTTATTAAGGTAATTATAAAAATAAAACTATATACCAAATTTAATTCTACACACATCCTAGTATAATATCAATTAACAAAAATTAAATACAATCGAGCTATTAGTATCAGTTAGCTTAACATGTTACCATGCTTACACATCTGACCTATCAACGTGGTGGTCTACCACGGCTCTAATAGGGAAGTCTAGTTTTAAGGGAGGCTTCTCGCTTAGATGCATTCAGCGATTATCCTGTCCATACTTAGCTACCCAGCTATGCTGTTGGCACAACAACTGGTCCACCAGAGGTATGTCCACCTTGGTCCTCTCGTACTAAAGGCAGCTCCTCTCAAACTTCCTACACCCACGGCAGATAGGGACCGAACTGTCTCACGACGTTCTAAACCCAGCTCACGTACCACTTTAAATGGCGAACAGCCATACCCTTGGGACCTTCTCCAGCCCCAGGATGTGATGAGCCGACATCGAGGTGCCAAACGATTTCGTCGATATGAACTCTTGGAAATCATCAGCCTGTTATCCCCGGCGTACCTTTTATTCGTTGAGCGATGGCCCTTCCACTTGGAACCACCGGATCACTATGACCGACTTTCGTCTCTGCTCGACTTGTCAGTCTCGCAGTCAGGCTAGCTTATGCCATTACACTCTTGCAGTTGATTTCTGTCCAACCTGAGCTAACCATCGCGCGCCTCCGTTACTCTTTAGGAGGCGACCGCCCCAGTCAAACTACCCACCATATACTGTCCCAAACCCTGATTCAAGGATTTTGGTTAGATACTAAAAATTAAAAGGGTGGTATCTCATATTGTAACTCCACAAAAGCTGACGCTTCTGCTTCATAGTCTCCCACCTATTCTGCACATCTAACTCCTAATATCAATATAAAGCTATAGTAAAGGTGCACGGGGTCTTTCCGTCTAACCGCGGAAACTCCGCATCTTAACGGAGAATTCAATTTCGCTGAGTCGATACTGGAGACAGCGGGGAAGTCGTTACGCCATTCGTGCGGGTCGAAACTTACTCGACAAGGAATTTCGCTACCTTAGGACCGTCATAGTTACGGCCGCCGTTCACTGGGACTTCAATTCAGAGCTCTCACCCCTCCTCTTAATCTTCCAGCACTGGGCAGGCGTCAGGCCCTATACTTCGTCTCTTGACTTTGCAGAGCCCTGTGTTTTTAATAAACAGTCGCTACCCCCTGGTTTGTGCCACCTATATCATGGTTGCCCAAATATAGGTCATCTTTCTTCCAAAGTTACAGATGCATTTTGCCTAGTTCCTTCAGCATCGTTCTCTCAAGCGCCTTAGTATGCTCTACCTGTCCACCTGTGTCGGTTTAGGGTACGGTCTCTTATTCTGAAAAAGCTATTTCCTGGAAATTATTCACTGCATACTCAATCCAATAAGAATATACAATTTACTAACTTCGTCACTTTTTCGCGGTTCAGGAATATTAACCTGATTTCCATCAGCTACGCCTTTCAGCCTCACCTTAGGAGCCGACTAACCCTGCGCAGATTAACTTTACGCAGGAAACCTTGGACTTTTGGCGAGAATGTTTCTCACATTCTTTATCGCTACTCATGTCAGCATTCTCACTTCCGATACCTCCAGTAATTTTTACAAACTACCTTCACAGGCTTACGGAACGCTCCGCTACCACTTATATATTTTACTATATAAATCCGTATCTTCGGTACATAACTTTAGCCCCGTTACATTGTCGGCGCAAAAAAACTTATTTAGACTAGTGAGCTATTACGCTTTCTTTAAATGATGGCTGCTTCTAAGCCAACATCCTAGTTGTTTTGGTCTTTTTACATCCTTTACCACTTAGTTATGATTTTGGGACCTTAGATGACGATCTGGGCTCTTTCCCTCTCGACCATGGACCTTAGCACCCATAGTCTGTCTGCTGTATTATTAACTCGCTGGTATTCGGAGTTTGATTAAGTTTGGTAAGTCTATTAAACCCCCTAGCTTATTCAGTGCTCTACCTCCAGCGGTAAACATACAACGCTCTACCTAAATAGATTTCGCGGAGAACCAGCTATATCTGAGTTTGATTGGCCTTTCACCCCTATCCACAGCTCATCCCCTAATTTTTCAACATTAGTGAGTTCGGTCCTCCAGTAAATATTACTTCACCTTCAACCTGGCCATGGATAGATCACTCAGTTTCGGGTCTAATTCATTGAACTAATTTTGCCCTTTTAAGACTTGCTTTCGCTACGCCTACACCTATCGGCTTAAGCTTGCTCAACAAATTAAGTCGCTGACCCATTATACAAAAGGTACGCAGTCACAGAAAAATTCTGCTCCTACTGCTTGTAAGCAATCGGTTTCAGGATCTATTTCACTCCCCTCATCGGGGTTCTTTTCACCTTTCCCTCACGGTACTAGTTCACTATCGGTCGTTAGAGAGTACTTAGGCTTAGAGGGTGGTCCCCCTATATTCAAACAGGATTTCTCGTGTCCCGCCTTACTTTATATGTTTAAAATAATTTTACCTATACTGGGCTATCACCAATTATTGCTAACTTTTCCACGTTATTTTAGTTATTTATTCTAAACCATAGCCTGATCCGCATTCGCTCGTCACTACTTACGGAGTCTCTGTTGATGTCCTTTCCTTCAGCTAATAAGATATTTCAATTCACTGAGTTTGCTTCATATAGCTATTTTATTTACTATATGATACTTAATAAATTAAGCAGGTTTCCCCATTCGGAAATCTTCGGATTACAGCTTATTCACAACTACCCGAAGCTTATCGCAGTGTATCACGTCCTTCATCGCCTTCTAACGCCTAGGCATCCACCAAATGCTCTTATCTAATTTAAATATATGCTAACTTGAGATTACTACGATGTATGTAGAATTAATTTTACTGTATTACACAATCCTTCATATATTTTAGTATCTACTCACGATTTTTTAAAATCGCGGTGTATATTTAGTTTTATTCTATAATTAACTTGTCTAAACAGCTACTACATAGATAATAATCTATTATCCATGTAACTCATTTTATATATCCTATTTCTTATAATGTCAAATATTATTTAAACTCTATATAGTTATTTACTTCAAACTATTTTGATATAGCTATAATAGATTATTATAGCTAATAAATAACCTATTATTTTATATTATTACTATAATTGGTTGCTAATTATTATATTGTAAAATGTTATAATCCTTTACGGAAAAGTAATTTTTTCTTTATATTAGATATAGCTTCTGCTGGTTTTAATCCTTTAGGACAAGCTTTTGTACAATTCATAATTGTATGACATCTATATAGTTTAAAAGAATCCTCTAATTGATCCAATCTTTCTCCTTGGGATTCATCCCTAGAATCTACTATCCACCTATATGCTTGTAATAATATAGCAGGACCTAAATACCTATCTTGGTTCCACCAATAACTAGGACATGATGTAGAACAACAAGCACATAATATACATTCATATAAACCATTTAATTTTTCTCTATCTTCTTCTGATTGTAATTGTTCAGCATTTCTTGAACTTAAGCTATCAGTCTTTATCCATGGTTTTATTGAAGCATATTGAGCATAAAAATGACTCATATCAACTACTAAATCTTTAATTACAGCCATATGTGGCAAAGGATAAATTAATATATCACCTGATATTTCTGTTATTGGAGTAATACAAGCTAATCTATTTACTCCAGCTATATTCATAGCGCAGCTACCACATATTCCTTCTCTACAAGATCTACGAAAAGTAAGTGTAGAATCTAAAATATTTTTTATCATAATTAAGGCATCTAAAACCATAGGCCCACAATGCTTTAAATCTATTTCATAAATATCTAATCTAGGATTATCTTCTTCGTCAGGATTATAACGATAAATCTTAAAACTCTTTGGTATTTTTGCTACCTCTATGTTAACATGAATTTTTCCCTCATTTATTGTTGATTTTAATAATGATTTATCTTGCATGCTAACCTACATTCTAAAAATTAATATACTCTTTTAACTGGAGCTATAGATTTAACATCCTTTGTTAAAGGTGTTAAGACTACAGGTTTATAATCTAACCGAACATCTCCTTTTTTATCTATCCAACTCATAGTATGTTTTAACCACTTCATATCATCACGTTCTGGATAATCTTCTCTAGCATGGGCACCTCTACTTTCTGTTCTATTTAAAGCAGAATGTACTGTTAATACAGCTTGATCTAATAAATTAGATAACTCCAATGCCTCTACTAAATCACTATTCCATATTAAAGACCTATCATTAATTAATATGTTATTGTAATCTTGTCTAAGCTTATCAATTAATTTTTTACCTTCTAATAAAGTGGACTTTGTCCTAAATACCGCAGCATAAGTCTGCATAGTTTTTTGCATATTTAACCTTAAATCCGCTACAGTAATGGTTCCTTCTGATTTTCTAATTTTTTCAAAACGATTTATAATGTTTTCAATTAAAGAATATTCTATTTTACTATGAGGAGCTCCTTTGTTTATTATTATTTTTGCTCTATTTGCAGCAGCTTTACCAAATACAATTAGATCAAGAAGTGAGTTAGAGCCTAATCTATTTGCTCCATGAACCGAAACACAACTAGATTCTCCTATTGCCATTAATCCAGGCACTACTTTTTGTTTACCATCAACCATATTAATGACTTCAGTATAATAATTAGTTGGAATTCCACCCATATTATAATGTACTGTTGGTAATATAGGAATTGGCTCTTTTCTAATATCAACACCTGCAAATATTTTAGCAGTTTCAACTATCCCAGGCAATCTCTTTTCCAATACTTCTTCCGGTAAATGAGATAAATTAAGAAAAACATGATCTCGATTTAGTCCTACACCTCGACCTTTATTAATCTCCATTGTAATGGCTCTAGATACAACATCTCTAGATGCAAGATCTTTAGCTAATGGAGCATATCTTTCCATAAAACGTTCTCCTTCAGAATTGGTTAAATACCCACCCTCTCCTCTTGCTCCTTCAGTAATTAAGCATCCTGATCCATAAATGCCTGTTGGATGAAATTGAACAAATTCCATATCTTGCATAGCAATTCCTGCTCTAATACACATTCCTCCACCATCACCTGTGCATGTATGCGCTGAGGTAGAAGAAAAATATGATCTTCCATATCCCCCTGTAGCTATAATTACTGCATGACCTCGAAATACATGGAGTGTACCATCTTCTAAATTCCATGCAATCACTCCTTTACATTGATTATCTTGCATTAATAAATCAATTGCAAAATACTCAATAAAAAATTTAGCATTATGTTTTAATGCTTGTTGGTATAAAGTATGCAATATTGCATGTCCTGTCCTATCAGCTGCTGCACATGTTCTACGAGCTGGTTTTCCTTTTCCAAAATCAGTGGTCATTCCACCAAAAGCTCTTTGATATATTTTTCCATTACTATTTCTAGAAAATGGTACGCCATAATGCTCTAATTCAATTACGTTTTCTGCTGCATTTTTACACATATATTCAATTGCATCTTGATCTCCTAACCAATCAGATCCTTTAACTGTATCGTACATGTGCCATCTCCAATCATCTATATCCATGTTGCCTAAAGCTGCACTGATTCCGCCTTGTGCGGCTACAGTATGACTTCTTGTAGGAAATACCTTACTAATACATGCAGTATTTAGCTTTGCTTCAGCCATTCCAAAAGTAGCACGTAGCCCAGCTCCACCTGCACCAACTACTACAACATCAAATTCATGATTGATTATTTTATTATTTAAATCCATTTTAATTACTTAATTTTATTATGAATTAATTAAAAATAATATTGCCACTATAAAGGAAAACACTGTGACAATTGCAAAAATCTTAATTGATATAATCATAAAAATAACTATCATATGGGATTTTATATAATCCTCGATTATTATTTGTAATCCTAATATTGCATGATAAAATCCAAAAATAACAGTCATCAATAGCATTACTATATTATAGGGCTTTTGTATAATTATAACTATATGGGTTATTATATCTTGATTAGTAATAGATTTAATAAACCATATTAACCAAACTGAAGTTATAATTAGAATTATAGCTGTTAACCTTTGATACCACCAATGTTTCACCCCAGATTTACCTGGACCTAAACCTTTAGCTTGAGATAAAGCAGATCGATATTTCTTATACATAAGAAGATATTTTTTAAAGTACTAACCAAAAACAAAAAAACATTGTTATAGACAAAAATATTATGCTCCAACCAGAATAGTTAATAAATTTAATAGAAAAACCTATTCCGCTATCCCATAATAAGTGTCTTATACCATTACATAAATGATAAAATAAAGAATTAATTACTAAAAATAAAAATATTTTTGTTATAGGATGTTTTATAAATAAAATATAAATATTATTAAAATTACTAAACACCCAAAAAATAAACCACCAACACATTATCACTATTCCTATAAATAATACTACTCCACTTAATCTATGCATAATTGATAAAGCAGAACTAATTTGTATTTTGTATATACTTAAATGAGGAGATATAGGTCTGGTAAAATTATTAGGAGGTTTTATCATAAACTATTTATTTATTCTTAATTAAAACTAATTCTAATATATGGATTAACGTAATTCTCAATATTAAGCAAAAATTATATTATTTTTCTAATAACATAAGCAATATAGTATTTATAATTAAATACTATAGATATGCATATTATATGTATATAAATCCATTTAAAAAAAATTTTATTTTTATATAAAAAACTTTATTTAGCTTATCTTAATAATTATAGTGAAAAATAATAAATTTTTTAAGTTTTTAATAGCTATATTGATAAAGATATAAACTTCTATCTAACTTTATTTAAGTTAAGTAATGCAATTAATATATTTTCCTAAACTGAAAAAACTTTAAGTGTATTGTACTATTTATAGATTAAACTTAAAGTAAGATACTAAAAAACATAGCACATACAAATGCATAGTAATATTAATAATATTAATGTTCAAGTCAAGGACAAAATTTATATAACCAATAAAATTAATGCTTATTTGTTATAATCTCAATATTTAGTATCTTAGATAATAAAAACAATTTTTTATTATCTGCTTAATTAATATAGACAAAAGAGATTTTTTTGGTTATAAGTTTTTATTATTTGTAATAAACTTGATATTTCTTTTTAGGTATTTTTTTATATTTAGGATTAATAAGTTATTTTAAGTAACTATATCATTATTTATTCTATATTAAGTGTTGGCCAGATAGCTCAGTCGGTAGAGCAAAGGACTGAAAATCCTTGTGTCGCCGGTTCGATTCCGGCTCTGGCTACGTTTTTTTATTATAGATCTTATGAAAGTGATATTTGTAAGTTGTATGTTTTTAAATAATTAGGTATAGATTACAAAAATTATAGTTTTTTAATATTGAAACTAGATTTGAAAAATCAGTATTAAGCGTCTTTATTATCTGAGATCACAATCTATACAAAGAACAGGAAAAGTATCCTACACTAATGTATATTGGAGCTAAAAATCTTACAATCATATTGATTAGGCCATAAAATGGATCAAAATGTCTTTATGCTCTTATGAACCTAAAAGCTTCTTGCACTTACTAATTACAATTCTGAAATTAGTGTAAAAGATTTTATTATTACAAAATTATAATTTTTTATCCTTATCTAGAGCATATAGCTCTTCATACCCTCCTATATGCTGATCATTTATAAATATTTGAGGTACAGTTCTACATCCATTAGTTTTTTTTATCATTTTTTTTCTTAATAATTCATTTTCAACATTAAATTCTGTATATTTCATTTCTCTAGCATTAAGCAAAGCTTTTGCTTTTACACAGTATGGACATGTAGACGTAGTATAAATTATAATTTTTTTCATAAAAACTAAATATCAAACCTGTATATTATAATTAACATGCTATATGAATTAGATGTTTACTATAATATAATTTATACATATAACATAAATTATTTTTAATTAAGGCTAATAATAGCATAATAATGGAAAAATTCAAAATTAATTCTATATATAATCCTAGTGGGGATCAACCTAAAGCTATAAATCAACTAGTAAAAGGATTGAATAAAGGAGATAAATCACAAATGCTACTTGGTATTACAGGATCTGGAAAAACTTTTACAATGGCTCATGTTATTGCTACAGTAAATCGCCCTGCATTAATTATGGTACACAATAAAACTTTGGCTGCTCAAATTTATTCAGAATTAAAAGAATTATTTCCCAATAATTATGTGGAATATTTTGTATCTTATTATGATTATTATCAACCTGAAGCATATATTGCTAGAACTGATACCTATATTGAAAAGGATTCATCTATAAATGAAAAAATTGACTTATTAAGACATTCAGCTACTAGATCATTATTAGAACGTAAAGACGTTATAGTAGTTTCTTCTGTATCATGTATTTATGGTTTAGGCTCTCCTGAGATTTATTATAATATGACTATGAAAATACAAAAAAATCAACATTATGAATATAAAAACTTTTTAAATAATCTTGTAGAGCTTCAATATACAAGAAATAATCTTGATTTTCAAAGAGGAAATTTTAGAGTTAGAGGTGATACTATTGATGTCTTTCCTTCTCATTATGCAACTAAAGCTTGGAAATTTTTATTTTCTGGAAATACTATTGATAGTATTATAGAATTTGATCCTCTTACTAATAAAAAACAACAACAGCTAGTAAAAGTTACTATTTATGCTAATTCGCATTTTATAACACCAGCTCCTATTATAAATAATGCTATTTTACATATAAAAAAAGAATTGGAGCAAAGACTACAACAACTTAAAGAGAATAACCAATTAGTAGAATTACAGCGACTAAAACAACGTACTAATTATGATATAGAAATGTTAAAGTCAACTGGAAGTTGCAAAGGTATTGAAAATTATTCAAGATTTTTAACTGGACGTAAACAAGGTGACCCACCCCCTACTCTATTTGAATATTTACCTAAGGAAGCATTATTATTTGTTGATGAAAGTCATGTTACAGTTCCTCAGATTAAAGCAATGTATAATGGAGATAGAGCTAGAAAATCAGCATTAGTTGACCACGGTTTTAGATTACCTTCAGCATTGGATAATAGACCTTTAAAATTTAGTGAATGGGTATTGTCTAGACCACAAACTATATTTGTTTCTGCTACTCCTGGAGATTTTGAATTAAATGAAACAAATGGAGTTTATGTAGAATTAATTATAAGACCTACTGGGTTGTTAGATCCTGAATGTATTATAAAACCTGCTACTAATCAGGTTGATGATCTTATAGATGAAATAAATCAATCTATATCAAAAAATCATAGAATATTGGTTACAACTCTTGCAAAAAAAATGGCTGAAGATCTTAGTAGTTACTTAGCTGATTTAGGATATAATATAACTTATTTACATTCAACAATTCAAACATTAGAAAGAGTTGAGATAATTAATCAATTAAGGCTAGGAAAAATTGATATTATTGTTGGAGTAAATTTATTACGTGAAGGTCTAAATATACCAGAATGCGGATTAGTTGCTATATTAGATGCAGATAAAGAAGGATTTTTACGATCTAAAACTTCATTAATCCAAACTATAGGGAGAGCAGCAAGGAATATTGAAGGGAAAGTAATACTTTATGCAGATAATATTACTCAATCAATTATATCAGCAGTTAATGAAACAAAAAAAAGAAGAGCTATTCAAAAAGAATATAACGACCAACATAATATTATTCCTCAAACCATTAATTCCACAATACATAATTTATCATCTATAACAAAAATTAGTACTTTAACCCAGAATAAAAATTTATTTAAAACTAAATTAACCAGCTCTGTTATGATAAAAAAACATATTAATAGATTAAAATTAAAAATGCATAAAGCAGCAGCTAATTTAGAATTTGAACAAGCTGCTAGTATTAGAGATCAAGTAACTGAGCTGGAAAATATCATTTTAGAACTAGATTGATAATGTAAAAATTTAAAATAATATATATGCTGATGTTCCTATGTTTTATTCCATAAAAAATACTATTTATATATATATAATAAGATGCTATTTATTTATTTTATATATAGTATATAGTATAATAAAAAATATAATATGAAAGCACTGTTAATTAATTTTTAATATCACTTATAAGTATTTATGCGTAAGTAATAGTTAGATATTACTATATCTTTATGATTAATTTTATCTAAAAAATTTATTTTATTTCTATGTTAAAAAGTTACCTTCCTATAGTTATATTTTTTATTATTGCTACTATAATTAGTACACTAATATTAGTTTTACCAAAGTTACTGGCAAAAAATATTAATCAAAAACATAAATTACAAAGTTATGAATGTGGTTTTGATCCAATAGGAGATACAAGGGCAAAATTTGATATTAGATTTTACCTAGTAGCTATATTATTTATAATATTTGATTTAGAGGTAGCTTTCTTGATTCCCTGGGCTATTACCCTTAAATCAATAGGGTTTTATGGATTTTGGTCAATGTTATTTTTTATATTTTTATTAACTATAGGGTTTATTTATGAATGGAAAAAAGGAGCTTTAGAATGGGAATAAATCAATCAAAAGATACTAATAGTGATATCAATATAGATCAATGGTTTGAAAAAAAAATATCTAACCGAGGATTTATTATGACAAAGATTGATGATTTAGTAGGTTGGGCAAGAGCAAATTCTTTATGGCCAATGACTTTTGGCTTAGCATGTTGTGCTGTAGAAATGATGCAAACAGCCTCAAGTAGATATGATATGGATAGATTTGGTTTTTTATTTAGAGCAAGTCCTCGTCAGTCAGACTTAATGATAGTAGCAGGGACACTTACTAATAAAATGGCTCCAGCTTTACGTAGGGTATATGACCAAATGGCTGAACCAAAATATGTGATGTCTATGGGAAGTTGTGCTAATGGAGGAGGATATTATCACTATTCTTATTCAGTAGTAAGAGGATGCGATCAAATAATACCTGTTGATGTATATGTACCTGGATGTCCTCCTACGGCTGAAGCTGTGTTGTATGGATTAATGCAATTACAAAATAAAATACGAAAAACTACTAAAATTTTGATATAATACCCAATTATGTATTGGTTATTATATAAAAATTAAACATAATAAATTATGAGTATAAAAAAGATTATTGAAGAATATTCTATTGAAAATAAAATTTCACTTACTCCTATACCAAATAAAAATTTGGTGGTATATAAAATAGTAGTTGATAAAATTACTGAATTTTTATCATTCTTAAAAAATAAAAAAATACTAAGATTTAATATTTTAACTGATTTATTTGCTACTGATTTTCCTGAAAGAACCAAAAGATTTGAAATAGTCTATAATTTATTAAGTTTAAAAATTAATAGTCGTATAATTATTAAAACAGAAATTACAGAAAATGAAAAAATCCAATCTATTATTCCATTATTTAATGCTGCTTGTTGGTATGAAAGAGAGATATTTGATATGTTTGGAATTATATTTGAAGGAAATAATGATAGGAGACGTCTTTTAACTGATTATGGATTTATAGGTCATCCTTTAAGAAAGGATTTTCCATTAACTGGGCATTTACAAGTTAAATATAATAATCAATTAGAGAAAGTAATATATGAACCTATACTATTAGATCAAGAATTTAGAAATTTTGATTTTGTTTCTCCTTGGAAAGGAGAGAAAAAAAATAATAAGTAAGTGTTAATAAATTAGCTTGTCATAATAAATGAAATATAGCAAGAAAACAAAAAATAATTATAAGAATCAAACTACAGTAATTAATGTTGGTCCTCAACATCCAGCTACACATGGAGTATTAAGGTTAATACTTGAAATGAATGGAGAAATAGTAAATAAAGCAGATCCACATATAGGATTACTGCATCGAGGGACAGAAAAATTAATTGAGCATAAAACTTATTTACAAGCTTTACCATATTTTGATAGATTAGATTATGTATCACCTATGTGTCAAGAACATGCTTTTGTATTAGCTGTTGAAGAATTATTAGAAATAAAGATACCTATCCGGGCACAATATATTCGAGTATTATTTTCTGAGTTAACACGTATTTTAAATCATAGTTTAAATATAGCAAGTCAAGCAAATGACCTTGGATCAACAACTCCCTTATTATGGTTATTTGAAGAAAGAGAAAGAATTATGGAATTTTATGAAAGAGTATCTGGATCACGTATGCATGCTAATTATTTTCGTGTTGGAGGAGTTACAGAAGATTTACCTGAAAAATTATTAGAAGATATAGTAATTTTTAATGAACAATTTCCTCAGCGTCTGAAAGATATAGAAACATTATTAAATGATAACAGAATATGGAAACAAAGATTAGTAAATATAGGCATTGTAACTCAAAAAGAAGCAATGAATTGGGGGTTTTCAGGACCAATTTTAAGAGCTACAGGAATACCATGGGATTTACGAAAATCTAATCCATACGAAGTATATGACCAAATGAGTTTTGATATACCTATAGGGAAAACAGGAGATTGTTATGATCGCTATTTAGTACGAATAGCAGAAATGTATGAGTCAACTAAAATCATTACCCAATGTATTACAAACATGCCAAAAGGAGAAGTAAAAATATTAGACCATAAAATAACTCCTCCTAGTAGAGCAAATATGAAAGAATCTATGGAAGCAATGATACATCATTTCAAACTTTATACAGAAGGGTTTAATGTACCTGTTGGTGAGACTTATAAAGCAGTAGAGGCTCCAAAAGGAGAGTTTGGAGTTTATTTGTATTCTGATGGGTCTAATAAACCATACAGGTGTAAAATTAAAGCCCCAGGATTTGCACATTTACAAGGATTAGATTTTATATCACAAGGTCATTTTATGGCAGATGCACTTGCAATTCTTGCTAGCTTAGATATAGTTTTTGGAGAGATTGATCGTTAATGAAAAAATTTAGTTATAATAAAGAAAATTTAGAAAATGCATTAAAAATAATAAAAAGATATCCTGCAAACAAGCAAAAAAGTGCATTAATTCCTTTATTAGATCTTGCACAGAGGCAAAATAATGGCTGGCTATCTGTAGCTGCTATAGAATATATAGCAGATTTCTTGGCTGTGCCATATATTAAAGTATATGAGTTAGTAACTTTTTATTCAATGTTTAATTTAAAGCCTATAGGTAAATACCATATGCAAATATGCAGAACAACTCCATGTTGGTTAAAAGGGGCTGAAAAAATAATAAAAAAATGTGAAGAAAAAGCTAAAACTAAATGCAATTATACGTCTGATAATGGTTTGTTCACTATTTCACAAGTAGAGTGTCTTGGGGCATGTGTGAATGCTCCAATTGTACAAATTAATGATAATTATATTGAAAATGTAACTACCGAAAAAATATCAAAAATAATAGAAGATATAGAAAGTAATAAAATACTTCAAATTTTAAAAATAGAAGAAGAAAATCATAATAAAGATACTATTAATAGTAATATTAACTGATCTAATAATTTAGCAATTACTACTAAAATATAGGGCAAATAATATATAATATATGTTAAAAGTAAGAGATAGAATTTTTACTAATTTATATGAAAAAAAATCAGTATTGCTTAAAGATGCGATTTTAAGAGGAGATTGGGATCAAACTAAAAATATTATTCTAAAAGGAAAAGATTGGATTATTGATCAAATAAAAATATCAGGGTTAAGAGGTAGAGGAGGAGCAGGTTTTTCTACTGGAAAAAAATGGTCATTTATACCAAAAAATAGTGATAAACCAATATATTTAGTAGTAAATGCTGATGAATCTGAACCAGGGACTTGTAAGGATCGTGATATTTTGCGATATGAACCGCATAAATTAGTTGAAGGATGCGTACTAGCATGTGTAGCTATAGGAGCACATACATGCTATATTTATGTTCGAGGTGAATTTTATAATGAAGCTATTATTTTACAAAAGGCCTTAGATGAAGCTTATGCAGCTAAATTAATTGGATCAGGATTAAATATTTTAGGATATGAAATAAATATTTATATTCATAGAGGAGCTGGAGCATATATATGTGGAGAAGAAACAGCATTATTAGAAAGTTTAGAAGGGAAAAAAGGCTTACCAAGGCTAAAACCGCCTTTTCCAGCAAATATTGGCTTATATGGTTCTCCTACTACAGTAAACAATGTTGAAACTATATCAGCAGTACCAACTATATTAAGACGAGGAGGTGAATGGTTTTCTAGTTTAGGAGTGAAAAATAATACTGGAACCAAGATATTTAGCATATCAGGGCATGTTAATAATCCTTGTAACATCGAAGAAGAGATGGGAATTCCATTAAAAACATTAATAGAACATTATGCAAAAGGAGTATGTGGTGGATGGAAAAATTTAAAAGCAATAATACCTGGAGGATCATCAGTTCCTATGATTCCAAAAGAAGTATGCGATTATGTTGCAATGGATTTTGATTCTTTAAAATCTGTAGGATCAGGGTTAGGAACCGGAGGCATAATAGTAATGGATAAATCTACAGATATTATTGTAGCTATAGAATGTTTAAGTAGGTTTTATATGCATGAATCTTGTGGTCAATGTACACCTTGTCGTGAAGGAACAGGATGGATATGGCGTATTTTAAAAAGATTAGCAAAAGGAAATGCTAATATAGAAGAAATAGATCAATTACTTGATATTACAAAAAATATTGAAGGCAATACTATATGTGCTTTAGGAGATGCAGCAGCTTGGCCTATTCAAGGTTTAATTAAAAACTTTCGTCATGAAATAGAAGAAAGAATATTATCCTTCCAAGAAGGATAATAAAGCCTTTTATAGTTTATAGAAAAATATTTGTGTACTAATTCATATAATATACTAATATAGTAAAAGATAATTTTAAAAAAATTTAATCTATGTATATATATTATGAATATTATAGTAGATCAATTAATAATAAATGATGTTCTAAAAGAGTTAGAATTGTTATTAAAACAGTACCTATTAATATAGGGAACTAATAAATGATAGAGTATTTAAGTGTTATCAAATATATCAATATAATAGTAATATTACAACATACATAAAATCACATGCCCTAGTTTTAGGTGATTTTGATTATATAAGCCAAGCTATAGATAATTTAATTATTTATATTATTAAGTATAGTAAATATGTATCAATTAAAGTAGAACAACATCATAGTTGTTATTTAGAAGTTAGTATAAATGTTGCAGGATTAAATATTAGTAAACAAGAAATTTATTGTTTTAGTATACCTTTTGCTTAGAATAAGGTTAATAGATTTTCTATCAATGGGTTATTTTTATTAAAAAAAGTAATTGATAACCATAATGGTGCAATTAAAATAATAACAACAAGAACTGGTTCTATTATAAAATTTATATTTCCTACTATCCACTCTATTATTCCTATTCATTATAAATAGACTTAAAGTTATATATACTTACTAAAGTAAATAAGTTTTAGTAAGCTATTTTTTTATACAATTTGTAAGCATAATGCTTGGTTAAATTATTTTTCACTATTGGATAGATGTAATTAGTAATTATTATTACTAATTTAACTATAAAAACACTATATAAGGTATCAGCAGGATAATGAACAGCTAGAGTAATTCTAGATATAATCACTAAAATTATTATAAGATATAATAATACCCGTATAATTTTTGTAGAATAAGGCCAAAAAAAATAAGTAATTAACATGCTAAGCCCTGTGTGGGCGCTAGGAAAAGAAGATTGACAGCTAATATTAGTGGTATCTATTATTGTTATAAACATCTTAGCAGGTAATGAACAAAAAGGCCTAGGTAAATTAATAAAAAATTTTAAAATAGTAAAAATAATAACAAAGATTATATAACTAATAGCAATTCTAGATAAATTAGAATAAATCTTTAAAAAATCACTATATGCTAATTTATAAAATTTAATTAAATACCAAAAATAACAACATGTTAATATATAATATATAATAAAATTAGTAAAAAAGAATAATTGTGAAATAGACTTTAGAATCAAAGGGTAGTATCCAATATTAGTAAAACTATTAATAACTAAAAATATTTTAGTATTAATACCAAAAAAATTATAAAATATCTGATAGATAGCGTTATTAATCATTAAATAAACTTTAAATTGTTTTTAATATTGCTAGATTATAAAATAACACAAATAGATATCATTATAAAATAATAAAATTTATATTCTTTGTTATTTTATAATTTATAGCCACTTAACTTATCAAGTAATAGAATACTAATATATAATATAGCCCCTACAATAATTATTATTGGAGTAAATGGTATATCAAAAAAAAATGATAATATTATACCTATAAAATTTATTACTAGAGAAAAAAATATTGATGCCCAAATCATACTAGAGGGAGATTTAGCAATAATACGAGAAATAATGGCTGGTATAATAATAATACTTGTTACAAGTAAGGCTCCAACTATTTTTATTGTAGTTAATACAGCAAAAGATAAAATACATAAAAATAGTAATTCTATTAAATTAACATTAATATTTTTTACTCTAGCAATATCAGCATTAATTATAATAATTAATAATCTATTATAAAAAAAAATAAAAAATAAAATTACTGTTAATAAAAGTAATGATAATAAAAAAATATCATTTATAGATGATAGAACTATATCTCCAAATAATACATTTTTAATATTAAATGATTGTGAATAAAAGTGAGATAAAATTAAAGTAATAGCAATAGTTGTACTAGAAATAAAGCCTATTACTGCATTATTATCAGATTTACTCTTTAAATTAAATACTAAAAATGCAAAAAATATACTATTAATTATTCCTGCACATAATAAAGGAATACCTAAAAGAATGCTCAATACACCTATAATTAAACTTGAGTGAGCTAACCCATCAGCAAAATAAATATATTTTTTCCAAAGTACTATACAACCTAAAGGTGATAGTATACAACTAATTAAAATTGATGTAATAATTACTATTACCATTATTTTAATTTATAATAAAGCTTTAGTTAAATAATTAATCAACATAAAATATAGCAGAATTTAATGATTATGATTGTGGTTATGATTATATATTCCTATTTCAGAAAGTAAATTTTGAAATTTATAATTATTATTAATATCGGAAGGTTTGCCACTACAACAAACATGATGATTTAAACAAATAACTTGATCAGATCTCTTCATTACTGTATATAAATCATGAGAGATAATAAGAACAGTTAAACCTACCTCAATTTTCATTTTGTATAAAATACGATAAAATAATTGTTGACTATTAAGATCTAGAAATTGTGTCGGTTCATCTAAAATAATAAAATCTGGTAAATTCATTAATGCTCCAATAAGAATAATTTTTTGAAGTTGTCCTCCAGAAAGTTTAGATACATCTTTTTTTCTAACTAAGTTGTAATTAATAAATTGATTAAAATCAAATATTTTTTTATCTAAACCTTTAGGGGCTAAAATATTAATTAAATCTTCACTAGTAAAGGGCATATTCCATTGAAAATCTAATTTTTGTGGAACATAACTCATACTAATTGGATGATTGATTATTAGTTTTCCAGAATCATATTTTTCTAATCCTAATATAATTCTAGCTAAAGTAGTTTTACCAGCGCCATTTTGTCCAACAAGTACTGTAATTTCTCCTTTAGACAAAGAAAAACTTACTTTATCAACTAAAATAGCTTTATCAAAACTTTTTGAAATTTTTTGAGCAGCAATTAAAACAGACATAACACTACTTATACCATATAGTATTAAATAAATAAATAAATAAATAAATAAATA
>CAZUHH010000005.1:0-3256 GCA_964620755.1 uncultured Bacteroides sp. | reverse complement strand
TATAAAGGAACAAGTGATATTATAGCAAAAGCTGTTGATGACAAGTGGTATGTACAAGGTACTGATGGAAAAAATAAATTAACACATCATAATGTTAATTTTTCTATAGGCGTTAGAATAGATATCTAATTTATTTAAATTTTCTCTTCAAATGATATAGGAGTGTAAGTTTTATTTTTTATAAAAATTAATATATTTTTATTTTAAATTAATAGATAAGAAGATGTTTTTTTGTTAGTTATTTAAAATTGCATAGATAGGCCATAAAGGTATATATTTTAGATTATTTCCTTGAGGAGGTTGTATAAATATAATTTTATTAGGAATTTTTTGATTTGTTAGTTTTTATTTTTTATTTTATTAAATAATTTTAAAAGGCTAGTTTTTATTTTTTATTTTAATAAAATTGTATAATGTTTTTATCCTATTATTAAAGTTGATTTTTCATTTGTTTACTAATATCAAACATATCTTCTTTTTTTTCTTCTTATTATTATTGAATCATAATTTTGTTTTTGCAAATAATCGTTCTTATATAAGATTAGAATTTAGCAACAAAGAAGGTTTTTTATTATCAAATAGCAATAAGGTTAATAATTTATATAATGATTATATAAGGTCAATTACGACTGATAGTGATATTAATCAATTTTTTAATAATAAGTTATTTAATATTTTAGATTTAAGATTTAAAGAGTTAGAATGTTATAATAATAAAGCTTTTTTTTCTTTTTTTATGATAAATATAGGGTTAGGATATTATTATAATAATTATTTAAGGTTAGGAGGTAGTTTAGGATCAGTATTTAATATTAAATATAGCTTAATAGAAAGTATCAAGTTTAATTTTTCTAAAAATATGATATTTATCGATGAGGCTAGTATATTATTAAACTATTTAGAAAAAAATCTGTTTGATATAAAAAAAATTGATAATATTATCAATAGCTTTCAAAAGGATGGGCATAATTTTCAATCAATATCTGCTATTAAAAATTATATTATGTTAGTAGATAAAGACCTTTTTTCTGCAAGATTAGATTATATTAACTTTTCTCAGATAAAAAAAAGATCTTATAGTGCTTTAATGAATTTAGAGTATGATTTTTTACGAATAGGGTTAGCAAAAAATAATATAGGTTTTAGATCATTAGTAGGTATAGGGTTTGGATTATCGTTAAATAATTCATATTTAGATGTTCCTAATAATAAGCGTAATGAGTTATTAGATGCAGCTACTGCTATGGATAATATAGATAAAATATTAATTGGATATAATAATGTTGATTCTAAAATTAGAATATATGCTGGTCAAGATAATTTAACTATAAAACAAGAAAAAGATAAGTTATTATTAGCTCCTGCTTTTAAAGTATATGTTGGGTTTGTTACAACTATTATTAAAAATTGTAATTTTGAAATAATAGCTAGTTATTGTAATAATGGTAAAAGTGATGTAGTAGAAAAAGGAGTGGATGGTGAATGGTATATAAGTAACATGAGTATAACACATGATTTCTTTGGGTTAAGTTTTGCTATTAGAGTTGATATTTAGTTATATTATTTTATTCAGAATAGAAAATTACTAATCTAGCAAGTTAGATATAGCCTTATAAAATAAGGCTTTAGAATAGTAAAATAAATGATAAAGAATAAAAATAATAAGTAAATATAATATTAGTTGAAAAAATAGCTTTATTGAGTATATAGTTTTAACTCTATAGATAATTTTATTAATTTTTATTTATTAATATAGGAAAAGTTACTAATATTTCTAAATATATGTTAAACGTGTTATGCTAGGAAATAATAGGTTGTAATGTTAATGCAAATATAATTTGTTAGGATATTTCTAATATTGCATTAGCCATTTTTCTAGAATAGTAGATATATTTTAATTATTTTAAAGAAGTTAAAAATATAATTATTATCCATTGAAAGTAAAAGTTGGTTTTATTATTCATTCATTTTTTGGTTATTAGTAGTTAAAGATAGATTTGCAATTTTCTTTATAGGTTTTCTTAAAGATATATAGAATGGTATAAAAGACATAGCTTATTATTTTTATTGCTATATAGTTTAAAAGATATATACTGCTAACCAGTATGATATTCTTCTTTCAAGAAGATATGTTAAATTAATTGTTATTGCAATAATAATTAATTAATAATCTATACTTTGCAGATAGGTAAAGATTTGAGATAGGCTAATTACTTAATATTAATGCAATTTTAATTTTTTGGAGATAATATAATATTATGAAAAAAATTATGTTAACAGCATCAGCTGCTATATTGTTGGGTAGTGCATCTGGGTATGCTTCAGAAGGGAAATCCTTTTTTAGATTATTATCATATGTGCCACGGGCATCTTTTAATTTTGTTGATACAGAAGTTGAATTTTATGCACTACAAGAAGTGATCAAAGATACTAATAAAAAAGAGTATTATAATATAAAATCTATTTTTGGATTTAGTGCTGATGCAGGTTATTATATTAATGATCAATTTAGAGTTGCTCTAAGTGTAGGTTTAGGATTTAATGGTTATTATAATATAGATAAAGAAAATGGTAATTGTGAGATTAGTGCTACTAATGTTGAAAAAATAAATTCATTAAAAGACACTCTTGAGCGTACAAAAAAAGAAATAAAAGAAGCAAAAAAAGCAAAAAAACATTATAAAGAAATTATTTTCGTAAAGCGGATATATTCAGCTATGAATAGAGACTTATTCAATTATAAGGTTATCCCTGAGGGGGCTAAGGATGATAATAAGAACGGAATTTTTTTTACTCATCCTATCCTTGTGACTCTACATGCTATTACGCACTATATTAATGTTAGTAATGCTTCTGTTGTTGATCTGGTTGATGAATTGATTTATCATCTAAGTCGTTTAGAAGATCCGAGTATTGATGTAGATAAATCTATTACTGATAAGGATTTATATGAGCAGGTGAAGAATGTTTTAGATCAGGTGAAGAATAATTTAGATCAGGTGAAGAAGAATAATATTGATTCATTAGAGACACTTGATCCAAGTGAACTTGCTGAGTATGTTCTTGAGTTGATAAATGATACGGCTTATGGTAATAGTGAATTGAATACTGATATGGCTAATCTGAACAAAATAAAGGACAAAATAAAAGAGAAGAAAGCATTAGAAAAAACTATAATGAATGAGATAGCTCGTGCAAAAATACGAGGAGATTTAATAAATGCTATTATTGACTTTGCAAACAGTAGTAAGATTGT
>CAZUHH010000004.1:0-4284 GCA_964620755.1 uncultured Bacteroides sp. | reverse complement strand
TTCAAAATAGATTTCGTGGAAAACCGGATATTACATGTTTGATTGGCATTTAACCGCTAACTACTTGTATTCCAAGAAAAATATTCTTAGGTTAGGACCCTTGTCCATCAAAGTTAAGTTAGATCACATGATTTATAGTTTTAGTAGAGACTGGCTATTTTTTGGCAAAGGATTTCACTTTTCGAATCTGCTTGGGATTATAGACGAATAAATTTAATTTTAATTATGTCTAATCCAATACACCATTAAATATTTTCGGTGCTTCATTACTTACTCGCATAAATTATGCGTAGGTGAGCGGTATTTTGAGAATATATTTGTATATAATACAGGATATTCTTATTACAAATAAGGATATCTACTTTCTTTCTCCAGCGTCCATCAACAGCTATGGTATACCGTAGATTTTACAATATTTATTTTTTAAGGTAAGCATTCCGAATTGTAAGACTTTACTTACTGATTTTTTAGTAAAAAAAGGTAGGCTGGAAGTAGAAATCGTTATTAACCGCCAGGAAGTACTGGACGATGAATTGTTTTATTTTTCTGTTGTTTTCCATTCATCGCCTTATTGCATAACAATATTTAGTAAATAATAATCTGAGTTTAAAATTGTCGAATAATATGGGGTGGAGAGAAATGAGACAATCTCTTAATGGAGTATCTCAAGATTCTTGTTGCTAAAAAAAGTAAATAATTGGAACGGATTTTTAAACTTTATCCGAAAGAGATTTTAGTAGTTTTCCGAAATATCATTAAAAAAACAATAACAAAAAGAATAAAAAATAACCTATGGAATAAAGTAATCCTATCTCAGGATTGCTCTTCAAATTAATGTTTTCTTCATTGCCTCTATAATTTTCGTATCTTGGAAGAAGTATATCTTATTAATTGTAATAAGAGGATAAAATAAAGAAAAAAACTTGTCAAATTAATACTGTTAAGAGAGACTGATTTATATTACATGTTTTTGTTGTAGGACCAAGTTTTTATTATACTTGTTATAGGAATTCCACCCATTTTACTGACTATCACAGTCAAATTTGGTATAAAAACAATTACTTAAGCTCTCTCTATATCTACTATAAAGAAAGCTACTAAATATAAATAACCATGCTACAATCTATTTAGATCGATTAATCTTTCATATCAAATAATGTATATTGTCTAAATTCATCCTTTTATATCAAAGATTATTCTAGTAAATATAGTTATTATTATTTCATTTATATCCTCGCGGACTAATTAAGAATTATATCTATATCTAGTCACTCCCTAAAAATATCCTAAAATATATTTGAATATACTAAAACATAGAATAATATAGGTCTTTTACATGGTCTTGGAATTTTATCTTTTTAGTTAGTAAAATAAATATCGGTACTGCATGCCTGAAACGTAAAAAATCCTTTGCTAAAAATTGTTATTCTTTTAAAGGTAACTCAATAAATATAAATTCTTTATTACTAATTCTAATTTATTTTCATAATAATTTTAATAATTTTTGAATGCATGTCAAGTTCCTGTAACATATTTAACTCACAGCATATACCGATCCTAGTATACGAATTCAATTATGGTGATAGACTATATATAAATAGATTATTATTTATATTATTTTGTCTTATATGCAATATTTCTTTCCTTGTAAATTTTTTATTGTTTGAGCTATAACGCTTTCTTTAAAGAATTACTGCTGTTAAGCATATCTAATTTTTATTGTTTTTTGCTGGTAAATTATTTTTTGCAATTTATTACTTTTATAAAAGTAAGAGAAATTGCTTTAAAGCTATAATAAAATATAATCTAATCTAAGTTCGTAAGACAAAAAATTTAATATAATGAATTTATTTAACAATATGAATAACAGTATTGTTCTAAACAGAGTATCTGTACTACAAACACATCTTTTAACATATCCAATTCCAATTAATATTAACAATTTTTGGAATTTTGGATTTCTAGTAACAATATCATTTGTAATTCAAATTTTATCTGGTGTAATTTTAGCTGTACATTATTCTCCTTCATGTGAAACTGCTTTATACAGTATTCAACATCTTATGAGAGAAGTATCTCATGGATGGTTTCTAAGATATCTTCATTCAAATATGGCATCAATAGTATTTTTTGTTTTATACATTCATATGGTAAGAGCTTTAATGTACAATTCTTTTGTATATTTAACTATTACCTGGCAATCCGGGTTATTACTATTTGTATTACTAATAGTTATCGCATTTATGGGTTATGTATTACCTTGGGGTCAAATGAGTTATTGGGCAGCTACAGTTATCTTAAACTTATTCTCTTTTATGCCAGACTTTATAATTTGGGTATCAGGAGGATATCTTCTAGAAGAACCAACTTTGAAAAGATTTTTTATTTTCCATTTTGCTTTACCTTTTGTTAGTCTAATAGTTGTAGTCATTCATATTCTTTTCTTGCACGAAGCAAGTGGATCTAATCCATTAAGTCTATCAAGTGTCTATTTCTTAAATTTTGCACCAACTGTAATTTTTATGGATATTAAAGCTATTGTTCAATTATTATGTATTATCTTCATACAAACTTATTTCTCTATTATATCTATATCAGATCCAGATAATTTAGTGCCATCTTCATCATTAGTTACTCCTTTAAAAATAGTACCAGAATGGTATCTACTTGCTTTTTATTCTATCTTAAAATCTATTCCATCTAAAAATGCTGGTTTATGTTTTATGTATTTATATTTACAAGTATTATTTTTATTATCTAATTCACATAAAGTTGGTTCTGTTTTATCTAAATATTTTTCTCCTATCTTAAAAAGAAGATATGATTTAGTTTCCATTTTTAATAATAATGTAATTGCTGTTGTACTTGGTACATTTTGCATAAGTGCTTATGTTGGATTACAATTACCTTTAAATACTTATATTTCTTATGGAAGAGTTAGTTTATTTATCTATTTTAGTATTATGTTTTTATTTTATCTATAAAAAATAAAGCATTAATAAGTACTAGAAAGAATCTATTTAAAAATAAATAGAAGATAAAATACGATCGAATAATAAAAGAATTACAATTTTTGGCTTGTCAGGTTACTCTATCTACTCGCTAACGATTTGTGCAATAATAATATCTTAATTTTTACTTTTTATTACATTTTAGATTATCTAGTTTTTTAAATAAAAAATCTTCTTTAATTTTATTAACATTATGAATTTTAAGTATAATTCTTTATCCTCAAATATAATAATTTATTATAATAATATGAATAATTCAATTAACGTATACTCTAATAAACAAAAAGCAGCATTAAATAGTTATACTAACTTAAATTTCTTATTTGCTACTACTTTAACACATTATGTAGCTTGCGCCGGTCTTTTTGTTGTGCCTTTTATGACTGTTGTAGAATATATTAGAGATAGTTATGTTGTAATTAGTACATCACAATTAGTATCTTCTTTTATTTCATATATTCTTTTATCTGAAACTTTACTATTTATTTCTTATTTCTGGTGTTTATATTCTGGATCTTTAACTAATAGTTTCCCTTCAACTTCTATTTATACTGTTGGTGTAGTTAGTCCTTCCTCTGCTTCATTATTATGCGCAATTACTTTATTGTTAGCCAGTGCTAGTGTAGTTGGATCAACTACTTATATATTAAATAGTATTTACGTAAGTAGAGTTGCTATATTAACTTTACTTTTATATATTATAGCTTTCACATTTAGTACATTACAAGCTTGTGAATTTCTTTCTCTAGAATTTTATTTAAACGATAGTTATGGATTTCTATTTCTTTCTTTAACAGGATTACATTTCTTTCATGTGCAAGTTGGTATTATACTTTTATTTACTTATTTACCAATACAACCTGCAACTCCAAATGTATTTGTCCCATATTATCTAAATAAATCAAGACAAGGAATTTCTTATATTAATTATACTTCTAAAGGTTATTTAAGTTTATTATATTGGCATTTTGTAGAACTCGTTTGGGTTTTCATTACACTTTGTTTATATTGGAACTAAAAGACTATAGAAAAGTTCTTTCTTTTTAATAGTACTCGTTTAGGAAAACGAACACGAAAAAAGGTGGAATGAGAAGAATTAAAAAGTGTTAATATTTACAAGTATTTTTTTTGCTTTTTGAGCTAATTGGCCTGGCATCTGATTATTTACTTTTTTTACTAGTTAGTTGTAGTTTTTTATCTTCTTAAATTTAGTTCCAATATAAACAAAAAGTAATAAAAACCCAAACGAGTTCTACAAAATGCCAATATAATA
>CAZUHH010000003.1:0-67989 GCA_964620755.1 uncultured Bacteroides sp. | reverse complement strand
TATGGGATCATGTGCTAATTGTGGAGGACCATATTGGCAATATGGATATCATGTATTAAAAGGAATAAATAAAATAATACCAGTAGATATCTATATTCCAGGATGCCCTCCACGACCAGAAGCATTAATTAATAGTATAATCACATTACAAAAGAAAATTAAAAAATCATAAAATTACATTTATAATTTATCTATGAAAATATTACAATTTAATTCTCAATACATAAGTAATATTAAAGATATCGATGAAATAATTGATATAATTAAATTACAAAACAATAAAAATAAATTATTAATTATAGTTTTTTCAGAGTTTAATAAAAATTTACAAGATATTAATAACGCTATTAATTTAGCATCTAAAAAAGACAAATCATATAATAATATTGTTAATATTTTAGAAAAATATTATATAAATATAATTAGTAATTTTATTCCTATAAAACATCAACCTACTATAATTGCTATCATAAAATTAAATATTAATAAAATTTACTTGAAGCTACAAGGTATATATATGATAGAAGAAACTACAAAAACAATATCATATATAATAATCAAACAAATTTATTATATTAATTCTTTGTTAATGCATAATATACTAAAACATAATGATGTTAAAAATGAATATATAGATTTATCAAATATTGTCAATAATTATAATTTATATAATACTAACTATAAATTAACTGATATAATAAAATTAAAAATAAAAGAGCTTTTTTCTAAAAGCAGTTGCTCTTTATTTGTTTTGAATAATTTTTTAAATTATGATAAAAAAAATTTAGATATTGAAAATACTATAAGTACTGTAACTATTGGTAATATTTTAAATATTAAATCAGTTTCCATTTATGTTAAATCAAATGATATTTATAATACAAATTGTAATTATATACATGATAAAAATATCATTAATAACATAAATTATAGTAGTTTAGACACAATAATCAATATTAAAGGAAAATCTAAAATTATAAATAGTAATATTATATCATTGCTATATCATAATAAAGTATGTACAAAAATATTTAGTAAAAAAAATCATAAAATTACATTTATATCAGAACATGGACCTAACAACCAATATTTATATATCGGTATTGAAAATAATATCACATCGATTATTATATCAGTAAATAATAAAAAACATTTATTATCATTAGTATTATATTTAAATGAAATTACTAATAAATATAAACTGAATATAAATTTTATATTTAGTTCTTTAAAGAACCATAATATATATGTATTTGCTAAGAAAATAGAATGTAAAAAATTATATAAATTATTAAAAGAAATAAATATTGATTATGTTAATGACATATCAATTGTTATTGATTTATTGTTGATATCTCTTGTAAAAATAGGAACTCATGACTTAAATACAATAAATAATATATGTAACGTAAATAATATTTTAATATATGATTTTATAAATGATTTAAATAGTAATATTTTATATATAATATCTAAACACAGTAAAAGCATATCAAGAAATAGTATAAATTCTATGTTTAGCATGTTATTATATAATAATCAATATAACATTATAAATATTTATTTAGTAGGTATAGGATTAATAGGTAGTAAATTAATAAAATTATTAGAAACAAAAAATGAATTTAAATATAAAAATTCATTGATAAAAATAAAATTATTAGCTATTGCTAATAGTACAAAAATGATTTTTAGTAAAAATAATTTATTAAATAATTGGAAAGATATTTTTTCAAAAAATACACACAAATTTAACATAAAATTTTTTATAGATAAAATAAAATCTAATATGAATGGCAATAATGTTTTTGTAGATTGTACTGCTAATAAAGATATTATTTACCATTATGAAAATATATTAAATAATAATATATCTATTGTAACTCCTAATAAAAATGCTAATTCAAATACATATTATTTATATAAAAAATTAAAAAGTATATCATATTATAATTATCCTAAAGTACAATTTTTATATGAAACAAATGTTGGAGCAGGACTTCCTATTATTAGTACTATTAATAATATAGTAAAAAGTAATGACCAAATTATAAAAATAGAAGCAATACTTTCCGGTACTATTAGTTATATTATAAATACATTTAATGATAGAATAACATTTAGTCAAGCTGTGTTAATGGCACAAAATATGGGGTTTACTGAACCCAATCCTAAAGATGATTTAAATGGTATAGATGTAGCAAAAAAAATTTTGATATTAGCTAGAGAAATAGGTTTAAAAATGGAATTAAATGATATTTATTTAGAAAGTTTAATTTCTAAAAAATGTATACAAACTACATCTTTAGATGATTTTTATCATGAATTAGAGAATTTAAATAATACTTTTCATGAAAAATATATTACAGCGAAAAAGAATAATTATAAATTGAGATATATGGCTGTTTTAGAAAATAACAAAGCATTTGTAAAGTTATGTCATGTTAATGAGTTACATCCATTTTATAATTTATCAGGAAGCGATAATATAATATCTATTACAACAAAAATATATAATAAACAACCTCTTATTATACAAGGTCCTGGTGCAGGAGATAACGTAACTGCATTAGGTATAATATCAGATTTACTTAAATTGGTTTACTAATTTACATTTTTATATGAAAAATAATATTGAACAAACTGCATTTGCACCTGCTACAATTGCTAATTTTAGTTGTGCATTTGATATTTTAGGTTTTGCTATTAATAATATAGGAGATATAGTGAAAGCTAAAATTGAAAATTGTAATTATAATGGCGATAATAATGTTATTATTAAAAAAATATATAATAATGATTATTTACCTATAAATGCAAATAAAAATACAGCAAGTATAACTGTTAAAAATTTACTAAAACTTGTTAATATTAATAATGTTCAAATATCACTTGAAGTTACAAAAGGGATACCATCATGTAGTGGATTAGGATCTAGTGCTGCTAGTGCAGTAGCAGCTATAGTTGCTGTAAATAAATTATTAAATACAAAATTAACATATGATAATATGATACCAATTCTAATGCAATCAGAGCAATTAGTATCTGGTAAAAATCACGCAGATAATGTAGCACCATCTTTAATGGGAGGATTAACTATTATTAGAAGTTATAATCCATTAGATATTATTCCAATTTCATGTCCTATTAATATAAAATGTGCTATAATATATCCATTAAATTTAGAATTACCTACTAAATATTCTCGTAAAATTTTAAATAGTCATATATTATTAGATGATGCTATTAAACAGTGGGGAAATATAGCTGCATTAATTACAGGTATTTTAAAAGGTGATATAGAAATAATAGGAAAATCAATGCAAGATTTTATTATAGAACCTGAGAGAGGAACATTAATACCTGGATTTTATAATGCTAAGAAAGCTGCAATAGATAATGGAGCTTTAGGATTTAGTATATGTGGATCAGGACCTTCTGTTTTTGCTATTGGTGATAATAATATTGATACAATAGGATTAGCAATACAAAATGAATTTTCAAAAAAAAAGATAAAAACCAAACTATTAATATCTTTTATTAATAATAAAGGAGCAAAAATTATATAATAATGATTGATTTAATTAGTATACAAAATAAAAATTTAAAGTATTCATTTATTGATGCAGTTTTAAATCCATTAGGCCCCAATAATGAATTATTAATACCAGAAATAATATATAAAGTTGACAATAAATTTATAAAAAATATAAGTGATTACAATTGTAAAGATATATTCTTATATATATCGCATAAATTTTTAAATGGGTCTATTCCTAAAAATATATTAAGTGATATCATAGATGATGCTATAAATTTTGAATTACCTTTAATAGAATTAGATAATAATTTATTTACTTTAGAATTATTTCATGGACCTACATTAGCTTTTAAGGATTTTGGAGTAAGATTTTTAGCAAGATTAATTTCATATTTAATTAGAAATAATAATAATATCATAAATATTTTGTCTGCTACTTCAGGGGATACAGGTAGTGCTGTAGCACATGGATTTCATAATATAAATAATATCAATGTATGTTTATTATATCCTAGCGGTCAAATAAGTTATTTGCAAGAGAAACAATTGACTATGTTTCAAGATAATATTAAAGTATTTGAAGTTAATGGTACATTTGACGATTGTCAAAATATTGTTAAATCCGCCTTTAATAATAAAGTACTTAAAAATAAGTATAATTTTACAACTGCAAATTCAATTAACATAGCAAGATTAATTCCTCAAATATGTTATTATTTTTATGCTTATTCTCAATTAAAAGATAAATACAAAAATATTATTATATCAATACCTAGTGGCAACTATGGAAATTTAACTGCTGGTATAATAGCATATAAAATGGGATTACCTATTAGTAATTTTATAGCATCATCTAATATTAATGATACTGTACCATATTTTTTAAATACTGGAAATTATATTCCTAAATTGTCAAAGAATACTATTAGTAATGCAATGGATGTAGGAAATCCTAGTAATTTTATTAGAATAATGCATATGTTTAATTATGATTATAAAAAAATAAGTAATTTTATTAAAGGATATTCATTTACAGATAATCAAACTATAGAAGCTATAAAAAATATTTATTTAAGATATAATTACATTATAGATCCTCATAGTGCTATTGGATTTTTAGGAATAGTAAAAAATAATAATAGTAAATTTAATAATACTAATAATATATTTTTTTCAACTGCACATCCTGCTAAATTTAAAAGTATAATTGATAAAACATTAAATATTGATATAGAAATTCCCGATAAATTAAAATTATGTTTACATAAAAAGAAACATACAATTAAAATAGATGCTAATTTAAATCATTTAATAGATAAATTGAATAATTAAATTTATATTATCTTGAATAATAATATTATACTAGGAATTGATCCAGGAACATATACATTAGGATATGGATTAATTAATATAGTAAATTATAAAATACAATATATAAAATGTGATAATATTAATTTAAAATCATATAAAAATGATTTTAAAAAATTAAAAGTTATATATTCTAATATATTAGAAATAATAAATAAATATAATCCTAAAATTATAATTATTGAAAGCTCTTTTTATCATAAAAATGTTAAAGTATTTGGTAAATTGAATATGGTAGTAGGATCTATTATAGCAGCAACAACAAATTTTGACATAGAAATTTTTCAATATACTCCTAAAATAATTAAACAGACAGTAACAGGCAATGGAAATGCTACTAAAGAATATGTTAAATATATTTTACAAAAAATTCTTCATATAAATATTATACATGATAAATTTGATGCTTATGATGGATTAGCTGCAGCAGTATGTTATAGTTTTAAATATGGCTGTAATATAAATTATTGATTACATATATCGCAATTATTACATTGTATATTATCTTTTTTGTTATTTATAGTATTTATTAAATAATTTTGTCTACATATATTGCTATTGATGTATAACATAACATTATTTATATCTTTTATATATAAATTCTTAACATGTAATTGTTTATAATAATATTGTGTAATATTAACATAAATATTATCAAATTTTAAAAATTCAATATAATGATTTGTATGGTTAACCAAATAATTAATTATTTTTTGATTTTTTAAAGATTTTAATATCAATATTAACTTATTTAAATCAATATTTAAATATTTGGATAATTTATTCTCATCAATATTCATATAATAGTTAAAAATATTTCCACCATAAAATCTAACTATTCCATTAATAATAAATTTTGAAATATGGTTGCTAATAACATTATCATATAAATAATTATAGCTTATTAAAAATATAATTTTTGAATTTCTTACATTATTATTATTATTATAATATATATATTTTGTATTATTTAATATTTTTAATATTTTTAATATTAAGGATATATTAAAATTATATTTTATAGAAAATTCATTTATATCAAAAGGATATTTAGTTTTTAAAGAACTATACTTATTTATTTGCAAATAATGTTTTATAGCATTATATATTTTTATAATTATATCAATTTTAGGAAAAAGAGATTTAATATTATTTAATTCATTATAAAAGTCTTTTTTATTATATAATAAAATTGCAAATGATCTAGAACCATCTCTACCTGATCTATTTATTTCTTGATAATATAATCGTATATTGAATGGCATATCACTGTGTATTATATACTTAACATTTTTTTTATCAATACCAACACTTAATGATCTGGTAGTAACTATAGTTTTAATTTTATTATTATACCAATTATTATATATTATTGATTGATATTTTGTATTTAATGATGAATGATAAAAAGCATTTTGTATACCATTTTTATTTAAATATTCTGATATAACTTCAGTTTTATGTTTAGTATTAGCATAAATAATACCACTTCCATTAAAATAATTACATATTTTAACAATATTAGACAACTTATTATTAGTATTAATAATCTTAATAAAGATATTTTTATGAATTTGAGTATGCTGGTATAAATTAATTTTTTTTAATTTTAAAATATTTGTTATTGCATCAATATAACTTTTATTAATATTAGCTGTTAATAATAATATTGGTATTTTTGGAAAAATATCTTTTAAAATAGATAATCTAAGGTAATCAGGACGAAAAAATATACCCCAATCTATAATATAATGAGCTTCATCAATAGCTATAAAACTAATATTTAACAATTTGACATTTTGTAATATTATTTCAGATAAAAATTTTTCAGGTGAAAAATATATAATTTTATAATAATTAATAGAACATCTATAAAAAATTTCTTTTAATTCATTATCACAAATATTACCACATATACTTGTAGATTTTATTTTTATTTTATTTAAATAATTTAACTGATCTTTTATCAAAGCATTTAATGGTGATATTACAATACATATGCCATTTTGTAAAATAGCTGGTAATTGATAACATAAAGATTTACCACTTCCAGCCGGTAAAACAGCCATAGTATCATTTTTATTTATTATTGATAAAATGACTTCTTTCTGTAAAAATTTAAAATTATTATATCCCCAATACTTTTTTAAAGTATACAATAAAAATTTATTCATTATAATTTATGATAATATCCTCTTAAAAAATTTTCTACATTCATTTTTTTACTACTTTCTAATTGTAATATTTTAATGTTAATATATCCATCACAAGAAGTTATTTTAATAAATTTTTTATAGTCTGTAATAATTTGTCCTGATATTATATAACGATTTATTGCTATAAAAGTAGCGTCAAATATTTTAATTTGTTTTTTATTGAATATTGTTTTAGCGCCAGGTAATGGACTCAATCCACGTATAATATTTATTATATTTTGTCCATTATTATTCCAACAAATCCAACAATCATTAGGGTATATTTTAGGAGCTTTTTTATTGCTAGATATTAAATTTAATTTATTTATATATTTATTATCATATTTTTTTTTTTGAGTAAAAAAATTCATAGTGCTTAATATTAAATTAGCTCCTTCATTACTAAGTTTATGATATAATGTTCCATAATTATCTTTATATGTAATTTTAATACTAACTTGTGATATTATATCACCAGAATCTATTTTATCATTTATAAAAAAAATTGTCAAACCTGTTACAGATTCACCATTTATAATAGCCCAATGAATAGGAGCAGCACCTTTATATTGAGGTAATAATGAAGGATGCAAATTAATTGTGCCCATATTTGGCATACTAAAAATAGTATAAGGTATAATATCAAATGATATTACTATAAATAAATCAGCATTTAAATCTTTTAAATTATTTGCTATGGCAGTATCATTAATATCATTATAATATATTAATTTTATTTTTCTTTTTAAACAAAAATTGGTTATATAATAAAAAAAACTATTTTTATAATTTCTATTAATTATATTAGATTTTTTAGTAAGAACATATATTGTATAAGAATTATTTCTTAATAAAATATTTAGTGAAGGAATTCCAAATTTTGAATTACACATAAAAACTATTTTCATCTTCTTTTTATATAATAGTACATATACAAAAATTTTTTTTTCCTTTTTTTATCAAAAAATATTTTTCATTAATAGAATTATCAATATTAATTTTATAGTTATAATCACATATTTTTATATTATTTATTGTAATAGAATTATTACTAATTAATACACGCAATTTAGACTTAGAAGCATTAATATTAGAATATTGATATAAAAAATCTACTACGTTAATATTATTAACAATAATATCTTTTGATATAGTATACTTAGATATATATTTTATATAATTAATGTTATTATCAGAAAATAACTCATTTAAATTTTTTTTATTACCAAATAATATATTAGTAATATTACTTATTATTTGACATTCTTTTTTAGAATGCACATTAGTAGTTAATATTTTTGCCAATTCAAATTGTATAATTTTTTTATTAGGATATTTATAATGTTCGTTTTCTAAAAACTGAATTTCATTTTTAGATAATAAAGTCATCATTTTAATACATTTTATAGCCATAATATCATCAATATTAATCCAAAATTGATAAAAATGATATGGAGAAGTTTTATTTTTATCTAACCATATGTTTTCATTGTTACTAGTTTTACCTATTTTATTATTATTAGCATCAAGCAAAATATTTGTAGTAATACCAAAAACAGATTTATTATATATTTTTTTTACTAATTCAATTCCGGTAGTTATATTACCCCATTGATCAGATCCTCCAATTTGGAGCAAACAATTATAATTTTTATACAAAAAAACAAAATCATATCCTTGCACTAATTGATATGTAAATTCTGTAAACGATAATCCATTATTTATTCTGTTTTTAACAGAATTTTTTGATAACATATAACTAACAGTCACATACTTACCTATATCTCTTATAAAATCAATGAAACTATAATTATTTATCCATAAACTGTTTTCTAATATATTTATATCAGATGATAATAAAATATTAGATATTATATTACACAATTGTTTTTTTATTAATATAGAATTATGTTTTATTATATTATTTTCCAACAATGGTCGTTCTTCTTTTTTAAAAGAAGGATCTCCAATCATTCCTGTAGAATTACCAATTATAATTATTGGATTATGTCCATGTTTTTTAAGATGTATAAAAGACATTATTAAAATTAAATGTCCTATATGCAATGATGAGTAGGTAGGATCAAAACCAATATATCCAGTTATATTATTACTTTTTATTAGATTAACTCCATTAGAATAATTATTTAAAATATTTCTCCAAGATAATTCCTTTATAAAATTTAATATCATTATAAAATTATTTTAAGTACAATTATTATTTTTATGTAAATATAAAATATCTATTTTATCAAAAAAAATTACTCTTTATTTTAAAGAAAATATTTATAAAATAATATTATATAATTTTTATATGAAAAAAAATATTTTATTTAATTATCCAAAAATTATGGGAATATTAAATATAACAACTAATTCTTTTTATGATGGTGGTAAATATTTATATATTAAAAATGCATTAATGCATATCGAAAAAATGATTAAAGATGGTGTCGATATTATAGATATAGGAGCATGTGCTTCTAATCCTTATGTTGAAATAATATCTTTAGAAGAAGAAAAAAAAAGGTTATTACCATTATTTAATTATATATCAAGAGATTTTAATAATAAAGTATTATTTTCTATTGATACATTTAGATATCAAATTGCAAACATTGCAATAAATCATGGATTTACTATAATAAATGATATCTCTGGTGGTAAAATAAATAATAAAATATTTACTATAATTAATAGTAAAAATATTATATATGTTTTAATGCATATATATGATAATGTTTATAATATTCATAAATATAATGTATTATATAAAAAAAATTTTATTATGAAAAAAATTATTTCTTTCTTTAAAAATAAAATATCAATATTAAATTCACATGGTGTTAACAAAATAATTTTAGATCCAGGTATAGGGTTTAATAAAAATAATATTTTTGACATTGAAATAATATCTAAAATAAGTAATATTAAACAGTTTAATTTTCCTATTATGATAGGAATATCGAGAAAATCTATTTTAAAAAAAATTTTACATTATAAAAAATGTGAAAATTTATTAAACGCTACTACATCTTTAAATATGATAGCCTTAATTAATGGAGCTTCTATATTAAGAGTTCATGATGTTAAAGAAGCTGTTGAATGTAAAAAAATTTTTTTAAAAATATTCAAATATACTAAATAATGATTTATAGTAACTTATTATACGACATAAGATTTTTAGATATTTTAGATTTATTATTAGTAATAACTATAATATATCTATTTATAAAATTAATAAGAGGAACAATTGCAATTAATATTATTATTGGTATTTCTTTAATATTATTATTTAATATATTAGTTAATATTTTAAATATGAAATTAATGATTAGTATTTTTAATAAAATATCAAGTGTTGGAATTATATCACTTATTATAGTATTTCAAGAAGAAATAAGGAAATTTTTATTAATGCTTGGAAGAAATTTTATTAATAATAAAAATCTTAAATGGATAAATTTCTTATTTCCAAAAAAAATATCAAAAAATATACATTATAATCATATAAGGCCTATTATAGATGCTATACGTAATATGAGAATATCTAAAATAGGTATGCTTATTATTTTAATACCTAATATTAACTATAATGATTCATTTAACAATGGAGAATTAATAGATGCTGTATTATCTAAAAGATTATTAGAATGTATTTTTTCTAAAAACTGTCCTTTGCATGATGGAGCTGTTATTATATCTAATCATAGAATAATATATGCTAGTTGTATATTACCATTAACATCAAATACACAAATACCATTGCATTTTGGATTAAGACATAGAGCTGCATTGGGAATATCTGAAATAATAGATTCTTTTGCATTAGTATTATCTGAAGAAAATGGACAAATATCATATGCTAAAGATGGTATTTTACACTCTAATATATCTTTGTTAGAATTAAGGAATTTATTGAAAAAAGAATTTTCAACATAATACTTATTCAACTATTATGTTGAGTTTATATATATTTTATCGATATTTAACATCTAAAAAACTATATTTTATTATTAATATATTAATAATCATTGCATTGATATCTAATATATTAATAATATGTTCTATGATTATATTTTTATCCATTACTAATGGATTTCATAATATTATAAATAGCAAGTTTATTAATAATATACCTGATGTACAAATTATTAATTATGATAAAAAAAATATTTTTCTTTATCAAGATTTATTATTTAATATTGAAGAAATAAGTAACATCTATCATATATTAGAATGTAATGCTATTATTAAACATAATAAAAAATATACTATTAGTTCTATAATAGGATTAGAAAACCATATTAATAATACTTATAACAATTATTATACATGTTACATTAATGACGTGTTGGCTAAAAAATTAGATATTAATTTTAATAATCAATTAATAAATGTAATTGATATTATAAATTCAAAAAATAATATCAATAATTTTTTTATTTTAAACAAAAAATCATTTTTTGATGAAAATCAATTTCCTCATATTTATACTAATATTAATTTTATTGTTAATAATTTAGATAATTTTTTTTCTTTTAAAGAAAAAATAAATATAAAATTAAAAAATGGCTATGAAATAACCAATTTTATACAAAAATTGAAAAATATTATAAATAAAAATATTATCATTTATAAATATAACAAAGATATAGTTAAAATAATGTTATATGAAAAATTAATGATTTATATTATTCATTTTATTATGATATTAATATCTTTAAATATTAATTTATTATCTATTTTTGCTATGATACATGAAAAAAAAAATGATATATATATATTATATAGTTTAGGTTATAAAACAAAATATATATGTAATATATATATATATATTGGAATATTTACAATTATTATAAGCAATTTGATTGGAACTATTATCAGTTTATTATTATTATCATTACAAAAAAAATATAAAATATTAAAAATTGATAGTAATATTATAAATTACTATCCTGTTTATTTTAATATAAAAGAATTATTAATTAATAATTTTGTAATTATACTAATATCAATACTATTGATTATAATAATAACAAATATTTATATTAAAAGAATTATTAGTAAAATCAATATTTCATAAATTGCCATATTTTTATTAATATATATCCACATATAATACCACCTATATGAGCAAAATGTGCAATTTTATCACCATTAATTTTCATAATACCTAATAATAATTCAAATAATCCATATATAATAATAAAATATTTAGCTTTTATAGGAATAGGAAATATTATTATATGTAATAATATGTTAGGAAATACAATTCCAAATGCCAGCAATAATCCAAATACAACTCCTGAAGCCCCTATAATAGGTATATTATATATATTAAAAACTTCTTGAGGAATATTAGTAAAATCTTTAATTGTAAATTGACCAATAATGGAATTAATTTCTAAAGACATAAAAATCATATGAATTAATAAAGCACCTACTCCAGTTATTATATAGTACTGTAAAAATTTTTTAGATCCCCAAAAATTTTCCAATTGTTGTCCAAAAATAAATAATGCATACATATTAAATAATATATGAGACAAATCAATATGAATAAACATATATGTAATTATTTGCCATATTCTAAATCTAAATGAATCAAAATAAAAAACACCAAAATTATATATAATAAAATTATAATCAATTAAATGTGTAGCACTAAAAAATAATAAATTAATAATTAAAATATTTTTTACTACAGGTGTTATTTTAATATCAAATGTATAAATCATATTTTTTAAATTTTTTTTCTATATTTTCAAAAGTTAATAATTCAATTGTTGATTTCATTTCAAGACCTATCGTTGGCTTTTTACATAAAAATAAAAAATAAACAATATTATACCTTTTTAAACAATTCAACTCAACATCATATTTAATTGAACAAATTTTTGCTATATATTTAGCAATACTGTCTTTTTTATTTTTTCTATATTCATTTAAATTATTTTTATAATTATCTAATAATAATTTTAAATAGTTAATTTGATCGTTAAAATATATAATATTAGGAACACCTTTTATAATTATATTATTATTATATTTAATATCATAAATAAATCCTAATAAACTAAATTCATGGCTTAATTCCATAAATAATTTATACTCTAAGTCATTTAATATAATGTTATTGGGAAATAATAAAATATTACTATTATTATTTTTATTATTTATACATTGTTCATACAAAATTTTTTGATGTGCAATTTTTTGATCTATTAACATAATTCCATGAAAAATATTTATCACTATATATTTGTTAAATAATTGATATGTTTTCAATTTCATATTATTATTGTTAATTAATATTTCTTTTAAATATTTAATAGCATCTAATTTGTTTTTATCTTTAAAATAATTATTATTTTTAGAATATAATGTAATATTTTTATATGATGTTTTAGATATTGATGGAATAATAAAATTATCATTAAAATTGTATTTTTCTATCGCAATTTTAATAGAATTTTTAATCAAATTGTTAATTGATTTTAAATTATATAATTCAATTTTACTTTTATCAGGATTAATATTAATATCCAAAAAAGTAGGATTAATATTAATATTGATAATATAAAATGGATTGCTATGTTTTAGTAATAATTTTTTATATATATCAATAATAGCATTGTGTATATTATTATTCGTAGTATATCGTTTATTTATAAATATAAATTGATATTTTTTACAATTTTTTATATAATTAGGATTACTTATAAACCCATCTATAACAATATTATCATTTTTGATATATATAGGAATTATTTTATTAATATAATCAATTTTATAAATTGATATTAGTCTATCAATTAAAGATGATTTACAAGTATGAAAAATTTTTTTATTTTGATGATACATATAAAATTCAATATCCAAATTAGATAATGTATTTTGAATAAAAACATTTATAATATTTTGTAATTCCGTAAAATTACTTTTAATAGATTTTCTTCTAGCTGGAAAATTAAAAAATATATTATCAACTATAATTGATGTTCCAATATTACAATAACATTTCTTACATTCTAAAATATTATTATTTTGAATTATTAAAGAAGTTCCTATTTCTTCTTTATAATATCTAGTAATTATAGTAATTCTAGCAATAGAAGCAATTGAAAATAAAGCCTCACCTCTAAATCCCATAGTACTTAATTGTGTTAAATCTTTAAAATGAGATATCTTAGATGTTGAGTAACGTTTACAACATATTAAAACATCATTTAATTGCATGCCATAACCATCATCTATAATTTGTATAAAACTTTTACCATAATCTTGTACTATTAATTTAATGGTTTTTGCATTGGCATCAATAGAATTTTCTATTATTTCTTTTACAATAGAAGAAAGATTATGTATAATTTCACCTGCAGCAATTTTACTATATATAAATTTAGGAAGTATTTTAATAAAAGTATTCATAATATATCTATCTTACTTGTATTGTAACGATTTTTTAATATCTCTTTCTTTAATTATATTTCTTTTATCATATAATTTCTTTCCTTTTACTATACCTATTTGTAATTTTGCATAGTTATTATTATTAATAAATAACATTAAAGGAACAATAGTCAATTTTAAATTAGATATTTTACTTTTTATTGATGATATTTCTCTTCTTTTTAATAGTAATATTCTATCTCTTGTAACGTCATGATAATCTATTAAAGATGTTTTTTGATATTGAGCTATAAATATATTACGAACATAAATAGTATTATTAATAATGTAACAATAAGCATCATTAATAGTAACATTATAATTTCTAATAGATTTTATTTCAGATCCATATAAAACAATACCTGCATTATAAGTTGCTATAATAAAATAATCATAAAAAATTTTTTTATTTTTTATAATATTAATCATCATATATTGTAATTATTTTATCATGAAGAAATAGTATTTTGAAATATACTATTATCATTAATAAAAATATTTCTTAAAAAATTTAATAAAAGGATATAAAGATATATAAATTAATAATAATACACTTAATATTAATGTAAAACTCATTACATACCATAATTTGTTATTATTAAAATTTAAAATTATTATATTTGATATAACTAAATATAAATTTAACACAATAATTATTATTGCCAATAAAATGGCGTATATAATTTGCCATTTTTTAATAACAAAATCTTTCATAATAGAATAACTACTGTTAAAATATATAAGAGGTATTATTGCAAATCCTAATTGTAAACTTAATACAACTTGACTAAAAATTAATAATTGACCTATACAATTATCTCCTAATAAGCCAACTATTAATAAGGATGGCAATATAGCTAATGATCTTGTAATAATACGCCTTAACCAAGGATTTATTTTAAAATTTAAATATCCTTCCATAACTATTTGCCCTGCTAATGTGCCAGTAATAGTTGAACTTTGGCCAGATGCAATTAATGCAATTGCAAATAAAATTGGAGATAAAGTACCAATTTTACTCATTAAATTATGAGCTAATTCTATTGAATCTACAAAAATATTTTCATAGTAAAATACAGATGCAGCTAAAACCATAATAGCAACATTAATTAAAAACGCTATATTAAGAGCTATTATAGTATCTATAAAATTATATTTAATTGCTTCATTGATATTCTTTTTATTATGTTGAATAATTCTAGTTTGAACAATTGATGAATGTAAATATAAGTTATGTGGCATGACAGTAGATCCTATTATGCCAATAGATATATACAATTCTTCATAATTTAATTTTGATGGAATTATACCCTTACAAATACTATATAAATTAGGTTTAGCAATTATAACTTGTGTAAATAACGATATACCAGCTATTGTAATCATAATAATTATAAATAATTCCATAATTCTCATACTACGACCAAATAAGAAAAATATTAAAAAAGTATCAAATAAAGTAATTATTATTGCATTAAATATTGATATACCTAATAATAATTTCAATCCTATTGCCATTCCTATTACTTCAGCTAGATCAGTAGCTATTATTGATAATTCCGCTAATAAATATAAAATAAAATTAATATATTTAGGATATATAAATCTAGATAATTGAGCTAAATCCATACCTTTAATTATCCCTAACCGAGCACTCAAATGTTGTAAAAATAATGCTATTATATTTGATATTATTAAAATCCATATCAATTTATATTCAAAGAAACTTCCAGCAGCTAAATCTGTTGCCCAATTACCTGGATCAATATATCCTACACCTATTAGATAAGCTGGCCCTAAAAATGAAAATATTTTTTTCCAAAAATTATTTTCATTAATTACTTTGACTGATGAATGAATTTCATCTAGAGATTTAATTGAAACATTTTTTTTATCCATAAATTATTATATATATATCAATAATACAAATATATACAATTACTTTATTTTTATATTGAATAAACCTCTACTATATAGGTTTTATTTGCCAATCAATAATTGATTGATTATTATTTCGCAGTATTGTATTAGCTTTAATAAAATGATTGCATCCAAAAAAACCTTTATAGGCAGATAAAGGTGATGGATGTGACGCTGTTAAAATATAATGCCTTTTTTTATCTATTATATATTTTTTTGAAATAGCATCCCTACCCCATAAAAAAAATATTATATTTTTTTTATGAACAGAAATTAAATTAATAATATAATTGGTAAAAATTTCCCAACCTTGATTTTTATGAGATCCTGGATAATTTTTTCTAACTGTAAGTGTGCTATTTAACAACAAAATTCCTTGTTCCCCCCAAAATGTTAAATTACCAGACTTAGGAATTATAAATTCATTAATATTATTAGATATTTCTTTATATATATTTTTTAATGAAGGTGGTATAATTATATTATCATTGACTGAAAATGCTAGTCCATTAGCTTGCTGATAATTATAATATGGATCTTGCCCTAAGATTACTATTTTAATTTTATTAAAACTAGTAATATTTAAAGCACGAAACACACAATTACTTTTTGGATATATTGTATATCCATTAGATATTTCTTTTAATAAAAATGACTTTAATTGAATCATATATTTTTTATTAAATTCATCATGTAGTAATTGCATCCAATCTTCACTTATTTGTATCTTTTTTATATTTATATAAGTCATTTATTAATTATATTTACAAATCATATTATAATTAAAAATAGTTATTTTTTGTTTTTTATAAAATATATGTTAATTTTGAGATAATAATTTACATTAAAATCCATTAAAATAACAATGAAAGAGTTTGAAGATAATAAGTATAAAGATTTGTTCTCTAGAAGAATTAGATCAGGTAAAAGAACTTATTTTTTTGATGTTAGAGAAACACGTAATAATGATTGTTACATAGTTATAACAGAAAGTAAAAAACGTTTTGAAGATGGTACATTTATAAAACATAAAATATTTCTTTATAAAGAAGATTTTGACAATTTTAGTAATGTATTAAAGGAAGCTTTTGAATTTATTAAAAATAATAGTATTAAAAACAATACAAGTCAACATCCTAAAAAGAATAACAACATAGAAAGTAAATAGTTATTAAATAAAATAAAGTAATTTATTCATTAATATTATTTATTTTTAATAAAAACAACATAATGTTCTTATGGAGCAATATAGTAAAATACAAAAATATGTCGTTACTCGTAATATTAAAGATATTGCTAGTTTAACAGGTAATTTATACAAATCTATTGTAGCTATTTATAAAAGATCTGAACATTTAGATTTGAAGTTAAAACAAATTATAGAAGATAAGATTACTAAAACAAACCATAAAGATGATAGTTACGATGATGATAATATAATTAATATTGAAAAAATATCTATATTAAAAAATTTTGATGCTTTGCCAAAAACAACTTCTATAGCTATAGATGAATTTATCAATGATAAATTAGTTATTAAATAAAATTATAATTTATAATACTTTATAAAGTATATTATTGTTTCAATGCCTTTGAAAAAATTATCTAATCCATAATGTTCATTAGGCGCATGTAGATTATCTGATGGTAATCCAAAACCTATCAATATAACATCAATGTTTAAATCGTTATGCAATATATCAACAATAGGTATTGTACCACCAGAGTATATTGGTTGTGCGATTGTATTAAAAACTTTTTTTAATGCTTTATTTGCTATCTTATATCCATAAGAATTTTGAGGTAAAAAAACTGGATTGGAGCCAGCATATTTAGTAATATGTATGTTGGCATATGATGGTATTATTTTTTTAATATGATCAATTATTATTTTATTAATAGACTGATAAGTTTGATTATATACTATTCTAGATGTTAATTTTAAAGTGGCTTTATATGGGATGATAGTTTTCAATCCCTGATTAATATATCCTCCTGATATACCATTAAAATCTATTGATGGATGTAATACACTATCAAAACTTGCTGTTTTATCATATTGCTTATTAACATTTAAATATTTTGTATTTTTATAAAATTCTGGTATTATTATATTACCATTTATGTCGGAAATACTTGATATAATATTAGCTATTACATTAATAGGATTTGATATATTGCCGCTATTTATTCCACTATGTAAATCTTTTTTTATTTTATTGGATATCTCTATTTCTATACCTGTAATTCCCCTTAAGGATACTGTAATGCTAGGTTTATTTTTACCAATCATAGTAGTATCTGAAATTAATACTACATCTGCATTAACAATATTTTTATTTTTAATAATAAAATTAATTAATCCTTTAGATCCAATTTCTTCTTCTCCTTCAATTATAATTTTTAAATTACAAGCACAATAATTGTAATATTGTATTACTTCTAAAGCTTTTAAATACATATATATTTGACCTTTATTGTCAGTGGCCCCTCTAGCAAAAATTGCTCCTTCTGGATGATAGCAAGTTGTTTTAATAATAGGATCAAACGGATCAGAATCCCATAAAGATATTGGATTAGGGTCTTGAACATCATAATGTCCATATATTAAAATAGTAGGTAAGTTGTTATCTATTATTTTTTCGCCATATAATATAGGAATAGTATCTTGATTATAAATTTTTATATTATTCATTCCTATAATTTCAAGCTTTTTTTTTAAAAAAAAAGCTGCTTCATGTAAATATTTAACATTAAATTTGTGAGTGCTAATTGAAGGAATTGATAAAAAATCTTTTAATTCTTTAATAAATCTATTTTTGTGTTTATCAATATACCATTTAAAATTATTCATTGTATATAATAAATCATATAATATTATTCTTTAAATAAAAATATTTTTTTTTAATTTAAAAAATTTTATTTAATTACATTAGTTTTAATAGATAAATCATATAATATGTATTTAGCTTACAAGACAAAATATATGAATATATCATGTCAAATAAAAATCAAAGTACAATAGATAATTTTGTTAGTAAAGAATATAAATATGGGTTTCATAGTGATGTATTAACAGATTATTCGGATATAGGAATTAATGAAGAAATAATTAATTTTATTTCTAAAAAGAAAAATGAATCTGATAATTTTTTACAATGGAGATTAAGATCATATGAAATATGGCGTAAAATGATTGAGCCTCATTGGGCAAATATAAATTATAATCCTATCGAATATCAAAAAATATCTTATCTAGCCGTACCTAAAAAAAATAAAACTATATCTAGTATAGATGATATAGATCCTGAAATAAAAAAAACATTTGATAAGTTAGGAATTCCATTAACTGAACAAAAAATATTATCTGGTATAGCTGTAGATGCAGTTTTTGATTCAACATCTGTATTTACTACTTTTAAAGATAAATTAAAGAAGTTAGGTATTATTTTTTGTTCTATTAGTGAAGCTATTAAATCATATAGCTATTTAGTAGAAAAATATCTTGGAACTGTTGTTCCTCAAAATGATAATTTTTTTGCTGCATTAAATTCTGCTGTATTTTCAGATGGTTCTTTTGTTTATATTCCAGAAGGAGTTAGATGCCCTATGGAGCTTTCAACTTATTTCAGAATTAACGCTATAAATACAGGTCAATTTGAACGTACTCTTATTATTGCTGATAAAAATTCTTATGTAAGTTATTTAGAAGGTTGTACTGCACCACAAAGGGATGAAAATCAATTACATGCTGCAGTAGTTGAAATAATTGCTTTGGAAAATGCAGAAGTTAAATATTCAACAATTCAAAATTGGTATCCTGGAGATAAAAATGGTAAAGGTGGGATATATAATTTTGTAACTAAAAGAGGTTTATGTTTAGGAAATAATTCTAAAATATCGTGGACACAGGTAGAAACAGGTTCATCTATAACATGGAAATACCCTAGTGTAATATTGAAAGGTAATTATTCTCAAGGTGAATTTCATTCTGTAGCTATAACAAATAATTATCAACAGGCTGATACTGGTACAAAAATGATTCATATTGGTGAAAATACAAAAAGTAGAATTGTTTCTAAAGGCATATCAGCAGGACATGGTAACAACTCATATAGGGGATTAGTAAGTATCGGCTCAAAAGCTATGAATTCACGTAATTTCACGCAATGTGATTCATTATTAATAGGAAAGGAATGTGGAGCACATACATTTCCTTATATATCAGTTCATAATAAAAAATCAAAAGTAGAACATGAAGCTACTACATCAAAAATTGGAGAAGATCAACTTTTCTATTGTCAACAAAGAGGAATATCTGATGAAACAGCTTTAGCATTAATTGTTAATGGCTATTGTCGTGAAGTTTTAAAACATTTGCCAATGGAATTTGCAGTAGAAGCACAAAAATTGCTTTCAATAACATTAGAAAATAGTGTAGGATAATATTAAAAATTAATAAAATATGTTAGTAATTAATGATTTAAAAGTAAGTATTAATGATAATTTGATATTAAAAGGTATTAATTTAAAAATTAATCCCAATGAAATACATGCTATTATGGGGCCAAATGGATCTGGCAAGAGTACTTTGTCTGCTGTTTTAGCTGGCAAACCAGGTTATGATATTAAAAATGGATTTATTAAATTTCATGGAGAGGATATAATAAATATGACTCCTGAAGAAAGAGCATATAGAGGTATATTTTTAGCGTTTCAATATCCTATAGAAATTCCAGGATTAAGTATGATGAATTTTTTAAGAACTTCAGTTAATGAAATTAGAAAAAATAGAAATGAAAAAGAATATGATGGAGTTGAATTTATTAAAATTTTAAAATTAAAATCTAAACTTATAAATTTTGATTTTAATTTATTAAAACGATCATTAAATGAAGGATTTTCTGGTGGAGAAAAAAAAAGAAATGAAATTTTACAAATGATTATGTTATCTCCTATTTTATCAATTTTAGATGAAACAGATTCTGGATTAGACATTGATGCATTGAAAATTATTGCAAATGGTATTAATCAACTTAAAAGTCCCGAAAAGTCTTTTATTGTAATCACACATTATCAACGTTTACTTAATTATATTATCCCAGATTATGTACATATTATGAACAATGGTAAAATAGTTATGTCTGGAGATAAAAATCTTGCATTAGATTTAGAAAAATATGGTTATGAATTTATAAAAAACAAAATATAAAGATGTATAAGTATATTTTAGAAAATATAATAAATAATTATATAAACAATATTAATTATGATAATTATAATAAATCAATTAGAGATATAAAAAAATTTACTGTAGAATATATACAATCAAGTGATTTTAGAAATAAAAATAATTGTATTCTTAATGAAAAAATTTTTCAATACTCTTATAAATTGAGTAATAATTACAGTATTGAAAATTCATTTAATGCTCTATTTAATAGGTCTGTATTTAATGATATATTTGGATATCATTTATTTTTTATTAACGGTAATTATGTTAAAACATTTTCACACAAAAATAAATTTATAATTAAATATTTAAATGTAAAAGATAATGCTTCATATTGCTATTTAAAAAATTATAAAATTAATAATGATATATTAGTATTATTAAATACATTATTTAATAATAATTATATAGTAATAGATATTGATAAAGATGTTAATGTCAATAGACCTATATTTATTCATAATATATATACTAATATAAATGATTATAAGATTATTTTTCCAAAAAAAATAATAATTGTTAATACTAAATATAAAGTTAATATTGTAGAAACATTTGAAGGAAAAAGCAATTTTCCTATTTTAATTAATGATCATACGTCATTATTAGTTAATGAAAATACTAATACTCAATATACAAGATTATATCTTATTAAAGATAATATATATCATACTGATAATATATATATTGAACAAAAATCTAATTCTTCAGTAATTACCAATATGATAGAATTTAATAATGAATTTCTTTATAATAAATTACATTTTGATTTAAATGGAGAAAATTGTAATAGTAATATTAATGGTATATATACAGCATTACAAGATAATACATACATTAATAATTATGTTAATGTTAATCATATAAAACCTAACAATTTAAGTAATCAATTATATAAAGGTATATTAGATAATAAAGGTAAAAGTGTATTTACTGGTAAAATAAAAGTTTTTGAAAATGCTATAAAAACATTAGCATATCAATATAATGCAAATATTTTATTAAATGACGATAGTCATGCTTATATAAAACCTATATTAGAAATATTTACAGATGATGTAAAATGTAGTCATGGCGCTACAAGTGATTCATTAGATTTAAATATGATTTTTTATTTAAATTCTCGTGGTATTAATTATAAAAAAGCTATTTATTTATTATTAATTGCATATATTAATGAAATCGTTTTTAAATTAGATAAAAATTTACAAGATAAATTAATAAGTATAATAAATAAATATTTGTAAATATTATGAATTATATAGATGTTTTTAATGTTGAAAATATAAGATCTCAATTTCCTATTTTACAAACAAAAATAAATAATCATCCATTAATATATTTAGACAATGCTGCAACTACACATAAACCATATAAAGTTATTGATTCAATAAGTAACTATTATAGTAATTATAATGCTAATATAAATCGGGGGTTACATACGTTATCAACTATTACTACAAATAATTATGAATTAACTCGTATAGCTGTAAAAAAATTTATTAATGCTGACAATTTTAATGAAATAATTTTTACAAAAGGTGCTACTGAAGGTATAAATATTATAGCACAATCATATGGATATTACAACCTAAAATACGGTGATGAAATAATTTTAAGTGTTGCAGAGCATCATTCTAATATAGTCCCATGGCAAATTATAGCTAAAAATATTGGATTAAAATTGAAATTTATTCCATTAAATTTAAATGGACAGTTAATGTTAGATAAATATAAAACATTGCTAAATTCTAAAACTAAAATAGTATCTATAACTCATATTTCTAATGTTACTGGAACTATAAGCCCTATTAAAGAAATTATTAATATGGCACATAAGGTAGGAGCTATAACAGTAATTGATTGCGCACAATCAGTATCTCATATTAATATAAATGTCAAAGATATAAATTGTGATTTTTTAGTATTTTCTGCTCATAAAATGTATGGACCTACAGGAGTAGGTGTTTTATATGGGAAAAATAATATTTTAAAAATTATGAATCCTTATCAAGGAGGTGGCTCAATGATTAATGATGTATTTTATGATAAAAGTAAATATGCAGATATCCCTTATAAATTTGAAGCAGGAACACCTAATATTGCAGGAATTATAGCATTTAAAGAATCAATTAATTTTTTAAATGACATAGGTATTAATACTATAAATAAATATATCAGAGAATTACATAATTACATGTATAATAAATTGTATAATATCAAAAATATTAAAATATTAGGAAATATCAACGATATAAATTCACAAACGGGTATATTATCTTTTTATTTTTCAAACATTCATCATACGGATATAAGTATTTATTTAGATACTAAAGGTATAGCTATAAGATCTGGACATCATTGTGCAATGCCACTTATGAAATTTTATAATATTATAGGAACTTGCAGAATATCTTTAGGAATATATAATACAAAATATGAAATTGATTATTGTATAAATGCTATTAATAATATAATTAAGCGTATATGTTTATGATAAAAAGTATAAATGAAATACAGGATAACATAATATTAAATTTTTCTATGTTTCAAAATGATATTGAAAGTATAATTTTTTATATTATGGATTTAGGAAAAAAATTACCAAAACTTGATATTAAATATAAAAATAATGTAAATTTAATCTATGGATGTCAATCTCAAGTATGGCTTATTTCTAAAATAATAAAATTTAATAGAATCAAATATTATGCTGATAGTGATTCTATATTTACTAAAGGATTAATAAGTTTATTAGTAAGTATTTTTGATAAACAAACTCCTGAAGATATAATTCATGCTAATATTTATTTTACTAAAAATATTAATATATATACTATTATAGGTACACAAAGGTCTAATGGATTAAAGAGTATGATTTATCAAATAAAAAAACATGCAGAATTATATAATAATAAAAACAATATATAAATGACGAATATAAATAATGAAATTTATCAAGATATTGTTAGTGCTATTAAAAAATGTTATGATCCTGAAATTCCTGTTAATATTTATGATTTAGGATTGATATATAATATTAATGTTGATAATAATTTAAATGTTGATATAACCATGACATTAACTTCTCCATTTTGTCCAGTAGCTGGAACATTACCAAATGAAGTCAAAGAAATTGTTAAAAATAATGTTAAAAATATTAAAGATGTTATTGTAAATGTTGTTTTTGATCCACCTTGGGAGCAAGATATGATGAGTGAGGCAGCTAAACTTGAACTAGGATTTTTATAATTAATAATTGCCTCGATGGTGAAATTGGTATACACACTACCTTGAGGGGGTAGCACTTTAAAAGGTTTATCGGTTCGAATCCGATTCGGGGCATAGTTAAATATCTATTGTAATATGTATGGGTTTTTTATATATTGTATATAACCTATTTGCATTGTAATAATGTATTTAAATTTTCTTTGTATTCTTTAAAATAATATAATTATGAGTAATAGTAGCAAAAAAAATATAATTTCTATTACTAATGTTAAAAAATCAAAATTATCGTGTGTTGATTTTGACAATATAATATTTGGTAAAATTACTACTGATCATATGTTTATTACAAATTTTAAAAATAATTGTTGGAATAACATGAAAATAATTCCTTATGGTAATATTAGTATTTCGCCTAGTATGACAGCACTACATTATGGACAAACAATTTTTGAAGGATTAAAAGCATATAAAACGATCAATAATAAAATAGTGTTATTTAGACCAAGAGATAATTGGATAAGATTTAATAAATCTGCAAAAAGAATGTGTATGCCTGAAATTAAAGAAGACATTTTTATAAATGCTATTACTAAATTAGTGAATATAGATAAAAATTGGATATATAATAAAAAAGGATATTCATTATATATTAGACCTTTCATGTTTGCATCTGATAAAGAAATAGGTATAAAACCATCTAAAAATTATAAATTTATAATTTTTTGCATGCCTTGTAACTTATATTATAAAAAACCTTTAACAATAAAAATAGAAACTCAATATACTAGATCAGCTAAAGGAGGAATTGGGCATATTAAATCAGGTTGTAATTACGGACCTTCATTATATCCAACACAAAAAGCAATTAATAAAGGGTTTGATCAAATATTGTGGACCGACTCTAATAAACATCAATATATAGAAGAATTAAGTACTGCAAATATTTTTTTTGTTATTAACAATACTATTGTAACCCCTATAACACAAAATAAAGATACATTATTAAGTGGCATAACAAGAGATAGTGTATTAAAAATAGCTAGTAAAATGCTAAATATTAAAGTTAAAGAAGTAGACATAACAGTTAATCAATTAATTGATCATATTAATAATAATGAATTATCAGAAGCATTTGCAGTTGGTACTGCTGCTACAATAACCTATATATCAAAAATAAATCATAATAATATTATGTATAGATTGCCTTTACAAAATAATAATTCTATTTCTAATAAAATTTTGTCGTATTTAAATAATATTTTTTATGGTGAAATTAATGATTCTTTTAATTGGTTATTAGCAATAAATTAAAATTTATACACTATATTTTTTTATGATTATAATAGCAGATGGAGGTTCTACTAAAACTAATTGGTGTTTAATTACAGAATCATACAAAAAAATATATTTTAATACTATAGGTTATAATCCTTATTTTATGAGTAGTGATGAAATATATCAATCTATGAATAATAATATTTCTATTAATTATTATGATAGATTTAAAATTACGAAAGTTTATTATTATGGTGCAGGTGCTAATTTCAATGTTCAAAAAAATATATTAAAAGCAGCAATTCAAAATTATTTTTCTAAATCTGAAGTATATATAGATCATGATTTGTTAGGAGCATCTTATGCTCTTTTAGGAACAAAATTAGGCTTTGTTGCAATATTAGGGACTGGTACCAATACTTGTATATATGATGGTAATAATATTAAGTTTAATATTGATTCACTAGGTTATTTCTTTGGAGATGAAGGTAGTGGATCATATATAGGTAAAAAAGTTTTAAGAGATTATATGCGTAATTTAATGCCAAAAGAACTATCCAATATTTTTTATCAAACTTATAAATTAAATAATAATGATATTTTAGAAATTCTTTTTAAAAAGAAAATGAGTAACCTTTTTTTAAGTCAATTCAGTAAATTTTTATATGATAATAATTGTGATATAAAATATACTGAAAATTTAGTTGAAACATCATTTATTGATTTTTTTGATAATATAGTTTCTAAATATTATAATTATTCAAATTATAAATTTAATTGTGTAGGATCAGTAGGATATAGCTTTAGAAAAATTTTATCTAAAGTTTCTTTAAAATATAACATGCAAGTAAATAAAATTATTAAATCACCAATTAATAATTTAGTAGATTATCATATTAAAAGAATATTTAAATAAGTATTTTTTTATTTAAAATATTATCATATATATAATACTCATTAATATGATATTTAAAAAAAGATTTTATATATATAAAAACTTTAAATTTAAAGATCCACTTTAAACGAATAGATAAAAAGCCATTACTTAAGTATGATTTAATATAAGGATGCACATGAATAGATATACTATAATACTTTTTTTCTTTAAGAATAAATGATAATTTATTATAGATTTCATCTATTATTAATATACTAGCTTCTATTTGGCCGCTACCCTTACAACTTGGACATTTTTCTATTGTGCTAATATTTTTAGTTGGTTTTATTCTTTGTCGTGTAATTTGCATAATTCCAAATTTACTTAAAGGTAAAATTGTATGTTTAGCCTTATCTGGAATCATATATTCTTTTAACTTATCAAAAATAATTTTCTTATTATCTACTTTGTACATATCAATAAAATCAACTACAATAATACCTCCCATATCCCTTAATCGTAATTGTCTAGCTATTTCTTTAGCAGCATCTAAATTAACTTGTAATGCGTTATCCTCTTGATCAATATTACTATTATTATATCCACTATTTACATCAATTACATGCATAGCTTCTGTATGTTCAATTACAATATATGATCCACCATTAATATAAACATAAGATCCAAATAAACTTTTTATTTGTTTATTAATTCCAAATTTTTCAAATAATGGTACATTTTCTTTATGTAATTTTACAATATTTTTTTGTTTCGGTGATACATTATTAACATAATCAAATACTTGATCATATATTACATTATTATCAACATAAATTGAAGATAAAAATGGTGTTAAAATATCTCTTAATACAATAGAAATATGATTAGATTCCCCTATTATTTTTGTTTTAGGTAAAGAATTTTTCATATTATTAACACATGATTCCCATTTTTTCAATAAAAAATCAAGATCCTGTTTTAAATCTGAATAATTTTTGTTTTCTGCTATAGTTCTTATAATAACTCCAAAATTTTTGGGTAATATTCGAGTAATTAAATTTTTTAATCTATATCTTTCTGATTCTTTGATAATTCTTCTTGAAATGCAAATATTATTATTTAAAGGAAATAAAATTATATAACGACCAGTTATAGAAATTAGTGTACTAAGTCTAGGTCCTTTATTAGCAATTGGTTCTTTTACTATTTGTACTGGTATAATTTGATTTACATTAAATATATTTTTTATAACACCATTTTTATCTATAGGATCTTTAAAATTAATATCTTTTAGAAAATTATTATTGTAATTATTATTCTTTTTAAATTTATCATATAAATATAAAAAAGTGAAAATATTAGCACCTAAATCATGATAATGTAAAAATGCATCTTTATGATAACCTATATCTATAAATATAGCATTAAGACTTAACATAATTTTTTTTATTTTACCTATATAAATATCACCTACTGAATAATTATTACTAAGATTTTCATTATGAATTTCTACTAATTTTTTATTCTGTAATAATGCTATACTATTTATTGAGTTATCATTCTGAATAAATAATTCATTTAATAATTCACTTTGCATACTAAATAAATGTAAATAATTGATAATATATCAATATATCCTGGAATTATAGTATAAATCATAAAGTTTTATTTCTTTTTATGTCTATTTTTTCTTAATTGTTTTTTTCTTTTATGGGTGGATATTTTGTGTCTTTTTCTTTTTTTACCACTTGGCATAACAAAATAGTTTTTATGTGTATTATAAAATGAATTATTATTATATTATCATTATAATATAAACTAATCTAATTTAACGAAAAATAACTAATTAAATTATAAATATTAATATTTTATTGTAAATATAATATCATATATTTATATATATGTATAAAAGTTATATTTAATAATAAAATTATATTACAATGTCAAGTATTAATAAAGTTATAATAGTGGGATATTTAGGTAAAGATCCAGAAATTAAACATTTTGATAATGGAACTTTAAAAGCTAATTTTTCAGTAGCTACTTCTGAAACTTTTTATTCTAAAGAAAAACAAAAAATAACAAATACAGAGTGGCATAATATAGTTACTTGGAAAAAACTAGCAGAAATTGCAGAAAAATATTTATGTAAAGGTAAATTAGTATATATTGAAGGTAAACTACAAACTCGTTCATGGAATGACAATACTAACAATATAAAAAAATATATAACTGAAATTATAGCAGATAAAATTGTTATGCTAGGTAAAAAAAATGATGATAACAATATAAAAGATAATGATTTATTAGAAAATAATCAAAATAACTCGTTAGAAAATGATCTTCCGTTTTAAATCAATAAATCTGGACTTTTCATCATTAAATCTTTAGCAGCATTAGTTTTAGGAAAGGCTATAACATCTTTTATACTATTACATCCTGCAATTAGAGCACATAATCTATCTATACCTAATGCTATGCCTCCATGGGGTGGAGCGCCATAATCTAATGCATCTAACATAAATTTAAAATTATTATTTACTATTTTATCATCTATAGCAAGAATTTCTAATATTTTTTTTTGAATATTTTTATGATGAATTCTGATAGAGCCTCCACCGATTTCTATTCCATTAATAACAATATCATATGCTCTTGATTTTATATTACATATTTCGGATTTGACATATAATTTATTTATATCTGACATTTTTGGTGCAGTAAACATATGATGTACAGATTCCCATTTATTATTATTCCATTTAAACAATGGAAAATCAGTTATCCAAACAGCTTTAAAAATATTATTATTATTTAATTCCATTATATTACCTATTTTAATTCGTATAACAGATAATGTTTTTCTTATTATATTGATATTATTATTACTAAATAATATTATTAATATATCATTTTTGTTCATATTAGAAATATGAATGCATTTTTCTAATATTATATTATTAATATCAAAATTAACTGCTTTATATAAGTTTTTATCAAAATCATATTTTATATATATTAAATTATATTCATTACTAATAAATTTTTTAATCCATAAGATAATATTTTTCAACTTATCTTCAGATATTGAATTGATTATATTGTCAATACGAAAACCAATATAATATCCATTATTATTATTTAATATTTTATTAAAATATATAAAATTCATATCAAATCTTAAATCAGGTTTATCAGTGCCATAATATTTGATAGCATCATCATACGTCATATGATAAAATTTATTTATTTTATATGATTTTGTATAATCAAATATATTAAATATTAATAATTCAATTAATTTCATTATATCATTTTCTTCTATAAATGACATTTCACAATCTAATTGTGTAAATTCAAGTTGTCTATCGCTTCTTAAATCTTCATCTCTAAAACATTTAACAATTTGATAATATTTATCATATCCTGATATCATTAGTAATTGTTTCAATATTTGAGGTGATTGAGGTAGAGCATAAAATTCATTTTTATAAATTCTACTAGGAATTATAAAATTTCTAGCTCCTTCTGGAATTGATTTTATTAAATATGGTGTTTCAATTTCAATAAAATTATTTTTGTAAAAAAAATTTCTTATTATATGATATATTTCATGTCTTGTATATATATTGTTATATAAATAATTTGATTTAAGATCTAAATATCTATACTTAAATCTTAAATCATCATTATTATCACTGTAATTATCAAGTTCAAATGGAAATATTAAAGATTTATTTATGATATCAAGTTTATAGACTATAATTTCTATTAATCCAGTATTAATTTTATAGTTTTTATTTTTTCTTTCAATAACTTTTCCATATATTTTTATAACAGATTCTAAATTCAAATGACGTATTATTACATATAATTTTTTATCAATTTTATCACTAAAAATTAATTGAGTTATTCCATATCTATCTTTTAAATCAACAAATATAATTTTTGGTAAAATTCTCACTTTATTTATCCATCCACATAAAGTTACAAATTGATTAATATGATTAGTATTTAAATCATTACAAGTATAATCCCTTAACATTTTTTATTTAAATTAATATTTTTTATATATAATTCTAAAGCCATTATCATAGATGGTAAAAATTTGGTAGGAGCTTTAATGTCTAATGATAGACCTGCATTAATAACAGCTTCATGTGTTTTATCGCCAAAAGCAGCAATTTTAATATTTTTATTTTTTAAATCAGGAAAATTATTAATCAATGATTTTATACTTAAAGGTGTAAAAACAGCTATAATATCATAAAAATAACATTTCATATCAGATAAATCATTATATAAATTTTGATATATAATGATTTTTTTTATTATACAACCTTTTTTAATTATACTGTTAAATATTCTATTATTGCAAATATTAGAACATGGATATAAAAATATTTCTTCATGATTTTTGTCTATTATATTTAAAAAATCATTATATGAATTTTTTGCAAAGAAAACTTTTCTTTTTTTATACTGTATATATTTCTTTAAATATAAAGCTATAGATTCTGTTGTACAAAAATATTTCATATTAATATCAACACAATATTTAAGTTTAGAACATTTTTTAAAAAAAAAATCTATTGAAATTTTACTTGTAAATATTATAGCTGTAAATTCATATTTTGCAAATATATATTGATCTTTATATTTATCAATATATAATTCTTCTAATCTAATTAAAGGTTTAAAATCTACTTTTAGATTATATTTTTTTTCTAAAATACTATAAGGATTTTTTATATTTTTGGGATATTCATGTCCAATAAGAATTTTATTGATTGGTTTGTTAATACTATTCATTATTGATTTAATATTAAAATAATTATTTAAAAGTATAAAAAATTACTTAAATAAATGGGTAAAAAAACAATTATTTCTATAGAACAAAAATATAAAAATGATATTAATTTATAAATTTTTATATTTAGATTAATATCTAAATAACCTTTTATATATTGAATAATAAATAATGTTATTATTAAATATATAGAATTATATAGTAGACTATTAATAGATAAATCAATACTTAGTGATAAAATAAACATCCATAATAATATATAAAAAGAAAATACCAACATTGATATAATTATATAATTAGACAGTATTTTTATATCATTATCATATTTAATAATATATTTTAACACTTTATATAAAAAATATAAAATAATATAATAACAAGATGTACTATATAATAAATAATTCATAATATGAAAATTATTATTAAATATAATAACATCTGAAGGTGATATTATTATATATGATAATAATTTTATAGTAAAATTAAATATTATTGATATAGATATTTTTTCATAAAAAGAAAATAATATTCTTCTTTGTACAATTTTTTTAGATGATAGAAAAATAAATGAGTAAATAATTTTTTTTGTATTTTTTTTTAAATTTTTATATAAAAATATAATATATATTAAAAATGTTATAATATTTAAAATAATAAATTGAGATCTATATTGTATATCACTATCAACGTTAACTGATAGTGATATTGTTGTAAAAAAATTGTCTATACTAAAAAACATTATATATATTTGTAAAAATTAATCTTTTTAATAAAATATTATATATTATGTATATAGATATGAAAGAAACTGAAAAAATTTTTGCTACATATAGCATTAATAATAATAAACAAAACTCTGGTTCCACAGAATCTCAAATATCATTACTAACATTTAGAATAAAACATTTAACTAAACACTTAATTAAAAATCCTAAAGATTTTAACACTAAACTTTCAATGCAAAAATTAGTTAATAAACGAAAATCTAATCTAAAATATTTATCTAAAAAGTTCTACTCGAGATATAAAGATATTATCACAAAATTGAATTTACGTAAATAAAATATTATTCTACAAGAGAATTTATTTTATTTTGAATATCAATACTTTTTTTATGAATTAATTGTAATATTTGATGTATAAAATCTTTATTTAAATCTAAAAAATTAGAATATTCTAATTTTTTATTCAACATTTTATTCCAATAATCTAATTGTTCTGTTTTTATTTTATTAACGTGCTTATATTGACCTATTTTTTTTACTATTTCCATTCTTTTAGCTAATTGTTGTAATAAATTATAATCAATATTATTAATTTTATTTCTTAAATCATTGATGTCATTATTTTCATTATTATAAGGATCAATAGAATTAAGAATATTATTTAGCATATCAGGTGTAATTTGCTGTTTAGAATCAGTATATGCATTGTCAGGATCTGAATGACATTCAATCATTAATCCATTTACTTTCATATCAATAGCTTTTTGTGATATTAAAGATATAAGTTCTCTATTTCCTGATATATGACTAGGATCACATATAATAGGTAAATTTGGTAATTTATTTTTTAATGATTCGACTATTTCAAATAAAGGTTCATTTCTAAAAGGGCTTTTATTATATGATGTAAATCCACGATGTATAGCAGCAATTTTATTAATACCTGACTTACTTATTCTTTCAATAGCTCCTATCCATAAATCTAAATCAGGATTAACAGGATTTTTAATCATTACTGGAATATCTACTCCTTTAAGAGCATTAGCCAATTCTTGTACTGAAAATGGATTAGTAGTAGTTCGTGCTCCTATCCATATGATATCTATATTATGCTTTAATACTTCTTCTATATGATTTGTATTAGCAACTTCAACAGCAATTGGCAAATTTGTTATTTTTTTTACATTATCTAACCATTGAAGTCCTTTAACGCCAATACCTTCAAATTGCCCAGGACGTGTTCTAGGCTTCCATATACCAGCCCTAAATATATCAATTTTATTTATATCTTTTAGTTTTTGTGCTATATCTATAGTCTGAGCCTTTGTTTCAATACTACAAGGACCTGCAATAATTAATAATTTATGCTTAAAAAAAGGAAACCAATTTGATATAGGAATGAAATTATTGTTCATAATACTATTATGTTTTTAATTGTTTTTTTTAATTTTAAATTTAATATATTCACCTAATATGGATATATTATCTACATGATATTTTATTTTATTAATAGCACTTAAATATGAATTATAATTTTCATAAGATAAGTCTATATAAAATTGATATTTATGTAAAAAGCCTACTTTAGGCATTAACTGTAAATAATCAATCTTAATATTATTATATTCTAAAATAGATATTATTTTAAATAAACATTTTGTTTGATTTTTTATAGTAAATACAATAGAACTCTTATTATTATTATTATTAGTATATTTTTTTTTACTAATAATTAAAAATCTAGTATAATTATTTTTATTGCTTTGAATATTAGATGATAATATATGTAATTTATATTTCAAAGCAGTTTGATAATTAGCAATAGCTGCTATATTAATTAATTTTTTATCAAATATTTCTTTTGCACAACTAGATGTATCACTTTTGCTAATCTTTTTTATAAAAGGATATTGATTTAAAAATAATTCACATTGCTTAATTGCCATATCATGAGACTGTACATATTCTATATTATTAATTTTAGTATCATATAATGATAAAAGATATAAATTAATTAGTATATATATTTCTCCAATTATATAACATTGATATTGACTTAATAAATTATAATTATGTGTTATCGCTCCAGCAATAGAATTTTCTATAGCAATAATGCCATAATCTGCTTTATCGCTTTGTAATGATTTAAAAACATCATTGAAAGATATACATTTTATAAGAACAATATTATTTTTTATAAAATATTTATATGCAGCATCTGCATGAAAAGAAGTATCATCACCTTGGATAGCTATTTTACTTACTAACATAATATTTATTATAATAATAATTATTGATAATAAATAATTATTTTTTTAAAAAATTATTCATTATTTAATAAAGGAAATGAAAAAGTATATAATCCAGGTTGATCTGGATAAAATCCTTTAATCAAATGATATTGTCCATTATTATTATTTAATGCCTTTAAAAAAGATACATTATCATTAATCTTGCTATTATTTACTTCAATAATTATAAAACCTTTAGTTATTTGTGTAAATCTATTAAGTGGACTATTATCAGTTATAGATAATACCACAACACCATTAGAAGTTCTATATATCTGTTTTTCTTCACTAGTCAATGCACGTATACTAATACCAATTAATTTAAATCTTTCAGGTAACTTTTCTATTTTAGCAATATTATCAGAATTTTTAATAATAACATTAACAATTATTGTTTTATTATTTCTTAATAATGTTATTGATATATTGTCACCTGGATGTTTTATTGATACTAAAGACATCAATTGACCTGTAGTATTTACTTCTATATCATCAAAATGTGTTATTATATCACCAGATAAAATACCAGCTTCATAAGCTCCACTTTCTAAAATAACTTCATCAATATATAATCCTCTTATATTTGATATTTTTTTTTTTCTAGCAAATTCATCATTTATTTCAATAAATTTTATACCTATAAATCCTCTTTGAACTATGCCATATTTTAATAAATCATTAACTACTTTTTTAACTATATTAACTGGCACAGCAAATCCATATCCTTCATAAGTTCCTGTTTTAGTTACAATAGCTGTATTTATACCAATTAATTCACCATATATATTTACTAGAGCACCTCCACTATTACCAGAATTAATTGCAGCATCAGTTTGTATAAATGACTCAATGGCAGAAGTTCTATCTTTAGAAGCCATTAAAATTCCAAGACTTCGTGCTTTAGCACTAACAATACCTGCTGTAACTGTAGATCTTAAATTAAATGGATTTCCAATAGCTAACACCCATTCTCCTATCTTTATATTATCAGAATTACCATAATTTACATAAGGTAAATTATCTGTATCTATTTTTAATAATGCTAAGTCTGTACTAGAATCAATACCTACTACTTCTCCTTCATATGATTGTTTATTATCTAAAGTAACAATAATTTTATAAGCATTACTAATAACATGATTATTAGTTATTATATAACCATCTGGTGAAATAATAACTCCAGAGCCACCTGATCTTTGTTCTTTTTTTTGTTTAGGATATAATGGTTTTGATTTATTAAAAAATTCTTCAAAAAAATCATCAAATGGAGAATTATAATTCCAATGATTATTTTTATTATTATCATCTAAATTAATAATTGTTTCTATATATACAACTGAAGGAGTAATTAAAGCAGCCGCTTTAGTAAAATCTATATAACTATTAAAATGCTGATTTATTTGATTATTATTAATATTATCCTGTTTTACAGGAATAATATTATTATCATTTAAATATTTATTATCATAAGTATTAATTATTCTATGTAAATACGGTAATGATGAAATACTAATTAATATAATTAAAAAATATATAAATAATTTTTTAATAAAATTATATTGCATAATTTATTCAATATTATAATTATTTGTAATCATTTAAATGATTACATTAATTTATATGTTAATTTTTATCAATTTAAGAAAAAAAACTATATGATTTTAAATTTTTGGAAATATCATAATGCTGGTAACGATTTTATTATTTTTGATAATAGATGCAATGATATTATGTATGATTTAAATACATTTAAATTGTTATGTCATAGACGATATGGGATTGGATCTGATGGTATAATTTTATTTTCAAAAAGTAAAAAATATAATTTTGAAATTATTTATTATAATGCTAATGGTAAATTAGGTCCTATGTGTGGTAATGGTTCAATATGTAGCATTTTATTTGCTAAATATATGAATATTATAGGTAATGAAACTATATTTGTTGCATATGATGGAATACATTATGCTAAAATAATTGATAATATTATATATTTAAAGATGAATAATATTGAAATTAATCATTCACAATTATTAAATAATAATAATTGCATTATTAATACAGGAGCTAATCATTATATTGAATATTTAGACAATTTAAATAATATTGATATATACAATAAAGCTATTGCTATTAGAAATAGCAAAAATTTTAAAGGAAAACCAATAAATATAAATTTTTATAGCCATATTGATAATTTTAATTACTATGTTATTACATATGAATGTGGAGTAGAAAATATTACATATGCTTGTGGTACTGGAAGTTTAGCTGTTGCTATAATGGCAAATATTAAATATAATAATACAACTACATTAAATTGTAAATATAATATTTTTAATAAGGGAGGAAAAATAACTATAACATTTGATTTTATAAAAAAAAATGATATATATATATATAAAAATATATATATATCTAGTATTCCAAATTTTATTTTTAATGGTAAAATAAAAATATAAAACACTTAATATAAAAATTGGAATATAAATTATATAAAATATTTTTATAAAACAACATTGATATTAATACTATAATATATTTATTTGATATGTATAAAACATCAGTTATGATTAAAAGGATAGAAATTAGAAATATTACATTAAGTATTATTCTTATTATTTTAGGAGTTTTTTCAGCTGGATTAGGATTAAAAGGATTTTTAATCCCTAATGATTTTATAGATGGTGGAGTTACTGGAATATCTTTATTAACAAGTAAATTGATAGGAATAAATGTTCCAATACTAATATTTTTTATAAATATTCCATTTATTATAATGGGATATAAACAGATAAATGTTTTTTTTTCTATAAAAACTTTTATTGCAATTTTATTATTAGCTTTAATAATTCACTATATAAGATTTCCAATTGTAACTAATGATAAACTTTTAATATCTGTATTTGGAGGTTTTTTTTTAGGATCAGGTATAGGTTTAGCAATTAGAGGAGGATGTGTTATTGACGGCACTGAAATATTAGCTATTTATATAAGTAGAAAATCATCTTTTAGTATAGGAGATATAATATTATTAATTAATATAACCATCTTTTCAGTAGCAGCTTTAGTATTAGGTTTAGAAAAAGCATTATATTCAATTTTAACTTATTTGTCAGCTGCTAAAACAATTGATTTTATTATACATGGTATAGAAGAATATATAGGAGTTACAATAATATCTATTAAATATACTCAAATAAAAAATGCTATAACTCAAACTATGGGAAGAGGTATAACTATATATAAAGGCGAAAGAGGATTTAATAATGATATGTATGAGGATCCTAGTATATCTATTCTTTTTACTATTATAACAAGATTAGAAATATCAAGATTAAAATCTTTAATAAATGAAATTGATGATAAAGCATTTGTTATAATACATAAAGTTGATGATGCTCATGGAGGTATGATTAAAAAGAAAATATTTTAATATTAAAAAACTAATTTTGACGATTTACAATGTAAGTAATGAAATTTTCCAGTTTTTGTCTATTGTTAGATGAAGGAAATCTATATAAAAATTTAATAGCCTTTTCAATATATTGATCAAAAACTGACTTAGAATATTCTATACCTTTATTTTTTATTACAAAATTTACGATTTTATTAACAGAATCAATACTATCTATAGTATTGATAATATGTATTATATAATTTTTTTTGAAAATATTAGTATTATTTAATGCATATATTAATGGAAGTGTTATTTTTTTCTGTTTAATATCTCCATACAATGTTTTTCCTGTTTTTAAATTATTATAATCAAATATATCGTCTTGTATTTGAAATGCCATACCTATATTTTTTCCAAATAAACTAATATTATCAATATCTTGTTGTTTAATAGTATTATTACTACTAATAGCGCCAATTATACAACATGTTTCAATAAATGAAGCTGTTTTATTATTAATAATTTCTAAATATGTTTTTTCATCAATATCAAGTAATCTAGTTTTTTCAGCTTGCATCAATTCTCCTTCACTCATTTTTTTTACTACATTCATAAATACTGATAATAACTTCATATTATTATTTTTAATTAATAAAGATAGTACTTTGGAAAATAAATAATCACCCACTAAAATTGATATTTTATTATTCCATAAAGCATTTATAGAAAAATTCCCTCTTCTTTCATATGAATTATCAATTACATCATCATGTATTAATGTGGCTGTATGTAATAATTCTATTAATAAAGCAGACAAATGAGTTTCTTTAGTTATTTTACCTGTTAAAAGAGCCGATAAAAATATTAATATTGGTCTTATTTGTTTACCTTTGTTGTTATATATATATTTATTAATATTATTTAATAAAGGTATTGAACTTTTAAAGTTTTTTTTTAAATAAAAATCAAAATATTTTAATTCCTTGTGTATTGTTTTTTGTAAATCAGATAGTAAAATCATATATATATTATAGCGCATTTTTTATAAAACAATATTACAATATAGTAAATATGAAATTATATATAAAGGAAAGATGCCAGAGTGGTTTAATGGGAGCGCCTGGAAAGCGTTTGTACTATAATAGTATACAAGGGTTCGAATCCCTTTCTTTCCGTTTAAAAATAATTATTAATATTATTATAAATAAGATAATTGGTGTAATATTGATATTATTGTCTTTAATAATATTAATTTCTTGTTTATCTTATATTACAACATGGAAAAATGATCAAGTTTTTATATATGATAAATCATTGCAAGATATAATTTTATTATATTACAACAATAATAATATTAAAGTTGATAATTTGATGGGATATATAGGCTCATGGATATCATATATTATAATATACAATAACTTTGGAATATCTTCATATTTTATGATAATGACATTATTTATGTCAGGAATATATTTATATTCTAAAATAGAAATAATAAATATGTATACATTGTTATTTATAAATACATTATTATTATTTTTTATATTTCCTATAATTCATAGATATAATAAAAGCATGACAATACTTAAATACGTTAGCGGTATAAATAGTAATATATCATATTTTTATATAAAAAACTTTTTTTTTAATAAAATACACTACTTAATAATAATATTAATAATTATAATTATCATTAAAAATTTTTTTATCAAAAAAGTTATATCTAACTAATTACTTTATCCATTTCTTTTTTTAAATTAGCTAATATTTCTAATTCTCCTAATGTAGTTCTATTATCAAGTGTTTTACTTTTATTTCTATTATTAGAAGATAATTTATTTTCTTTTTCTATATTATTATCACTTTGCCATATTTTAACATGAGATAAAATAATACGTTTAGATAATTTACTAAATTCTATAACTTTAAAATATGTATCTTCTTCTAAAGACAACATCTTTCCATCTTTTTTTAACATGTGTTTTAATGGAACAAAACATTCTATACCGTAAGAAGTTGATATATAACCTCCTTTATCATCTATTCTTATTACAATACCTTTGTGAATGCTATTAATTGAAAAATATTTTTCTAATGTATCCCATGGATTACTTTCTATTTGTTTATGTCCTAAACTTAGTTTTTTATCATATTCACTAGATTCTAGTATAATAACATCCATTTTATCTCCTAGTTTTGTAAATTCATTTGGATGATTGATTTTTTTTAACCATGATAATTCAGATATATGCACTAAACCATCTAATCCTTCTTCTAATTCAACAAATACACCAAAACTTGTAATATTACTTACTATACCTGTATGTTTGCTACCTACAGGATATTTTTTTGCAATATCATTCCAAGGATTATTTTTTAATTGCTTTATACCTAAAGACATTTTATGATTTTCTCTATCTATAGTAAGAACTACAGCATCTACATAATCTCCTAATTTTAAAAAATCTTGTGGTTTTTTTGTTCTTTGCGACCATGACATTTCTGAAATATGAATCAATCCTTCAACACCGGGTATAATTTCTATAAAAATACCATAATCAGCGATAGTAACTATTTTACCTCTAACTTTTGAATTAGTAGTTAAATTTACATCTAATGTATCCCATGGATGAGATGTTAACTGTTTTAATCCTAAAGATATTCTTTTTTTATCTTGATCAAATTCTAATACCACAACATTAATTTTTTGATCTATTGTAAGCATATCTTTAGGATGACCAATTCTACCCCATGAAATATCAGTAATATGCAATAATCCATCTATTCCTCCTAAGTCTATAAAAGCTCCAAAATCAGTAATATTTTTTATAGTTCCTTCTAATATTTGACCTTTTTCTAACTTAGAAATTATATTAATTTTTTGTTTTTCTAAAAATTTTTCTATCAATATTTTATGAGAAACAACAACATTTTTAAAATCATAATTAATTTTTATAACTTTTAATTCTATATCTTTATTAACATATTGATCATAATCTTTAATAGGTTTAACATCTATTTGTGATCCAGGCAAAAATGCTTCTATTCCATTAATATCAACTATTAAACCACCTTTAGTTCTATTTTTTACAAAACCTTTTAAAATATCACCATTTTTAAATGCATTATTAATATCATCCCAAGCCTTTTGAATAATTGCCCTTTTATAAGAAATAATTAAATAGCCGTTGCTATCTTCTCTATTTTCAATATAAACACTTATTTCGTCACCAATTTTAATATTAGGTAAAGATTTTAATTCAGATATAGGTATAAATCCTTCAGATTTAAATCCTATATTTACCACAACATCTTTTTTTGTTATATTAACAACAGTTCCATTGATAATATCATTGTTTTTTATATTAGGTATTGTTTTAATATATTCATGCTGTAATTCTAACATATTTTCAGAAATTTCATGAGTATCAGTTACTTTAGTGTTTTTACGCATTAAATTTATATATTTATTTTTAATTTTTAAAAAACAGGATATTATAATATCTTACATTACAAAACCTAACTAGCATCAAATATATTAAAAATATTATTTATATAGTAATTTGTTTAATTAAAAAAGTTCTCAAATTAAATGATTCTTTTGTAATATAAATATTTACTATATTAACTTTTCCAAATAAAAGATTAAAAATTATTTCTGGCCATTCAATAAACACTATTGAATCATTAAAAATATAATCTAGTATTCCTATTTCATATATTTCATTAATATTACTAATACGATACATATCACAATGATATATAGGAACATTTATGATATTACTTTTATACTCATTTACTAATGAAAAAGTAGGACTTAAAATATTATTATTAATACCAATAAATTTACATATATTTCTAATGACAGTTGTTTTTCCAGATCCTAAATCTCCGTATAATAGAAATAACTTATAATTGGAATTTTTGATAAAATTAACACATAAGTCAGTTATAAGATACATCTTATTATATGTTATATATTTAAATTTTATCATATATAAATTAACTTCTACGAGTTTTTTTTAATTTTGATTTAACGTAAATATCATTAAAATCTACTAATTCTATAAAACATTTCTGTGCATTGTCACCCATTCTTTTAGGAATGCGAATTATTCTTGTATATCCTCCATATCTATTGATAATTTTATGTGATACATTATTAAACAATTCTTTAACTGATTTTTTATTTTGTATGTATTTAAATACATATCTTCTTGAATGTAAATTATCAATTTTAGATTTGTTAATAATAGGTTCTACATATTGTCTCAATGCTTTAGCTTTAGCCAAAGTAGTATATATTCTTTTATTGAGTATAATAGAAGAAGCCATATTAGAAAACAAAGATTTACGATGAGATTTTTTTCTACTTAATGCATTAAACCCTTTTAAATGTTTCATAAATAATTATTTAATATATTTTGATACATCCATACCAAATGACAAACCATTACTTTTTACTATATTTTGTATTTCAGATAAAGATTTTTTACCAAAATTACGGAATTTTAACATATCAGCAATATCATGTTGAACCAAATCAGATAATGTATTAATATTAGCTGTTTTTAAACAATTTCTAACTCTAACAGAAAAATCTAAATCTGATAATTTAGTATTCAGAATATTTTTTATGTTATATATAGATTGATTATCTAATGATTTTTCTTGTTGATAAATATCTGAAGCATTAGACATAATATTTTTTTCATTGCTAAATATCAATAAATGATGCAATAAAATATCTGCAGCTTCTTGTAAAGCATTTATTGGACTAATAGATCCATTAGTAGAAATTTCAATAGTTAATTTTTCATAATCTACTCTTTTCCCTATTCTAAGATTACTAATATTATATTTTACATTTTTAATAGGAGTAAATATAGAATCTATTGAGATATTGTTCAAGTAATTTTCATCAATGTTATTGTGTTCTTCTGCAGCTACATATCCTCTTCCTTTAGAAACATTTATTTGCATTTCTAATGTAATATTTTTATTCATATTACAAATAACTAAGTCATTGTTAATGACCTTAAAATTATTAGAAAATTGATTAATATCACCTGCTTTGAATTTTTCTTGATTATTTATTTTTATTAATATTGATTCAAAATCTTCACTACCTTTTTTTTGAAATGTAATTTGTTTAATATTTAATATTATATCAGTAACATCTTCTATAATTCCCTTAATAACTGAAAATTCATTAGTAATGCCTTCAATTTTTAATGATACTACTGAATATCCTTCAAGAGATGACAATAAAACTCTTCTTAAAGCATTTCCAATAGTAATGCCAAAACCTGGTTCTAATGGAGCAATTTCAAATATGCCATTATAATCATCAGATTCTTTAATAATAGTATTTTTGGGATGTTTAAAATTTAATAATGTCATTTTATTTAGAGTATAATTCTACAATTAATTGTTCATTTATATTTTCTGGTATATCATTTCTTTCTGGATAACAAATAAATTTACCTTTCATAATATCATTATTCCATTCAATCCATTTAACTTTACAATTGTTATTTAAAATATTTTCTTTTATAAAATTTAATTTTTTAGATTTATTATTAATAGATATTTCATCACCAGGACTTAATTGATAAGATGGAATATTAACTATTCTATTATTAATAATAATATGTCTATGGTTTACTAATTGTCTAGCTGAAGCTCTTGTTTTAGCAATACCAATTCTATATATAACATTATCCAATCTAGATTCTAAATACTGTAATAATACAAAACCTGTTATATTTAATGATTTATTTGCTTTTTTAAACAAATTAGAAAATTGTTTTTCTAAAATTCCGTAAATAAACTTAACTTTTTGTTTTTCTTTTAATTGTAAAGCATATTCAGACATTTTAGATTTACGTCTTGCAATTCCATGCATTCCAGATGGATAATTTTTTTTATCTAAAACTTTGTCTGGTCCAAAAATAGGTTCACTAAACCTGCGAGCTATTTTTGATTTAGGTCCAATATATTTTGCCATTTTTTAATCAAATAATTTTATCAATATTTTATATTTTTCTTTTTTTAGGAGGTCTACATCCATTATGCGGTATTGGTGTTATATCATATATACTTGTTATTTCTAATCCACTATTTTGTAATGTACGTATTGCAGCTTCTCTACCACTTCCAGGGCCTTTTATATATATTTTTACCTTACGTAATCCCATATCATAAGCAATTTTACCACAATTTGATGCTGTTTGTGAAGCAGCATAAGGAGTATTTTTTTTAGAACCTTTAAATCCCATTTTGCCTGCAGAAGACCATGAAATAGTATTTCCATTATTATTAGTTATAGTAATGATTATATTATTAAATGTAGAATAAATATGAGCACATCCGTTTGATTCAGCTAATAATATTTTTTTTTTATTATTTTTATTTGATATTCTATTCATATCATTAAATTATAATTTTATTTAACAAGTTTTTTCTTATTTGATACAGTTTTTCTTTTACCCTTACGTGTTCTTGCATTATTTTTTGTACTTTGTCCATTTACTGGTAATCCCTTTCGATGCCTTATTCCTTTATAGCAGTTTATATCTATTAATCTTTTTATATTAGTATATATTTCTGACCTTAAATCACCTTCAACAATTATTTTATCTATTATAGATCTAATACAAGATAAATCAGATTCAGACCAATCTTTTACTTTAATATTAATATCTATTTTTGCTTTTTCTAAAATAGAAAAAGCTTTAGAATAGCCAATACCATAAATACTAGTCAGTGCTATAATTCCTCTTTTGTTAATAGGAAGATCTACTCCTGATATTCTAACCATTTTATTTTTTAATTTTGACGTTGTTTAAATTTAGGATTTTTTTTATTTATAACATAAATTCTTCCTTTTCTTTTAACTATTTTACAATCAGAACTACGTTTTTTAACAGATACTTTTACTTTCATAATTAATATTATTTATATCTATATATTATTCTACCTTTTGATAAATCATAAGGAGATATTGCTAATTTAACTTTATCTCCAGGCAATATACGTATATAATTCATTCGCATTTTTCCTGAAATATGTGCAATAATAATATGCCCGTTACTTAATTTAACTTTAAACATTGCATTAGATAGTGCTTCTTTAATAATACCGTCTTGCTCAAAAGCATTTTGTTTCATTATGTTATTTTTTTAATAATTCTTTATCTATATAATCAAAAGTAGTCAATTTTTTAAAAATACCATTTTGTATAGCTATTGTATGTTCATAATGAGCAGAATAACTATTATCCCATGTAACAATAGTCCAATTATCTTCTTTACAATAAACTCTATCAGTTCCTATATTAATCATTGGTTCTATAGCAATCACCAAACCATTTTTTATAGGAATATTTAAATTTTTACCAATATAATTGGGAACTTCAGGATCTTCATGTAAATATTTACCTATTCCATGACCTACTAAATTTTTAACCACACTATAACCTTTATTTTCAGCATGTTTTTGTATAACAAAACTAATATCATTTATAGTATTACCAACTATAGCCTTTTCAATACCTAATTTAAGACATTCCTTAGTTATTGTCAATAAATTTATTAATTTTTTATCAACATTTCCTATAGGAAATGTATATGCTGAATCAGCATAAAAACCATTTTTAAAAACACCACAATCCACTGATATTATATCACCATTCTTTATTTTATAATTTGATGGCAAACCATGAACTACTTCGTTATTAATTGAAATACATAATGTATAAGGAAATGAATTATATCCTTTAAATGCAGGAATACCTCCATTTTTTAATATAAAAGACTCTATATAAGAATCAATTTCTATAGTTTTAATATCAATATCTATTATTTTTGCTACTTCTCCTAATGATTTAGAAACTAAATCACCACTTTCTTTCATTAAATTAATTTCATAATCAGATTTATAATATATTTTATTCATAATGTTGATTTAATTGATTTTTTCTCATTAATTCATCATAATAATTTGTCAGTAAATGACTTTTAATTTGTTGTATTATTTCTAAACTTGTACTAATAATAATTAACAATGATGTTCCTCCAAAAAATTGAGCTAATTGAGGAGTTATATTCAATTTTATTATAATAGATGGTATAATAGCTATCAAAGCTAAAAATATAGATCCAAATAATGTTAATTTATTAATAATATCTTTTATAAAACTAGATGTTTCAATACCAGGCGAAATACCTGGAATAAAACTTCCACTTTTTTTCATATCATCAGATATTTGTGTAGAATTCATTAAAATATTAGTATAAAGATATGAAAATATTATTATTAACAATGCAAATGTTATATTATATAAAAATGAAGTATTATCATTAAAATTATCCAGTATATTTTTTTTATTATTAATAATACTATTAAACATTGCCAAGAAAAACATTATAGCCTGTGCTAATATAATGGGCATTACACCCGATGAATTTAATTTTAATGGAATATATTTTCTATTATTAGTATTTTTTAAAATTTCATTACTATAAATTATATCATTAACATATTGTATAGAAATTTCCCTTGTAACTCGTGTTATAGCAATAGATAAAATCATAATCAATATGAAAATAAAAAGTTCAAAAAAAATTGATATAAATCCATAAATATTTGATAATTTACTAAAAATTTCACTAATTAATGCTCCAGGGAAATGAACAATTATTCCAGTCATAATAATTACAGATATTCCATTTCCAATACCATTTGATGTTATTTTTTCCCCAATCCACATCACAGCTATAGTACCAGCACATAATATTATAATAGAAGATATTACAAATAGCGTATAATTAATATAAACTATATATATAGGTATTTGAGTGTTAATAAAAATAAATGCCTGAATACAACAAATAGGTATAGTAATTAATCTAATTAATTGATTTATAGTATTTTGCCCTACAATACCATCCCTTTGTAATCGTTGAAAATAAGGTATTATAAATGACATTACTTGAACTAAAATAGATGATGAAATATAAGGCATTATACCTAGTGATATAATAGAAAAATTTGAAAAAGCGCCTCCAACAAACATATTAAATATATTTAATATACTATTGGCTTTAAAATCATTATGATTAGTTGCTAAAAAGATAGGATTAATGCCAGGTAATACAATATAAGATCCTAATCTATAAATAGACAAATAGAAAATTGTATTTAAAATTTTCTTTTTTAAATTATTGATGCTCCATATTTTATATATTAAATACAACACTATAATTAATGATTACTTTTATTAATTTTACTCAATGCGCTTTTAGAAATACAATTTATATCAATATCTACTTTAGATTTTAAGTTTCCCGTACCTAAAATTTTAACATTAGATCTTTTATTAATTATATTTTTTTTCTTTAAAATATCAATATTAACTAATTTTAAATTATATTTTTGTATAATTAATTCAAGTTTATCTAAATTAATAACACAATGTTGTATTTTTTTAGCATTTTTACCAACAAATCCATATTTAGGAATTCTTTTTTGTAAAGGCATTTGACCACCCTCAAAACCCACTTTTCTACGACTTCCAGATCTAGACTGATAGCCATTATGACCTCTAGTAGATGTTCCTCCATGACCAGATCCTGCACCTCTACCTATTCTTTTACGTTTTTTAACAGATCCAATAGTTGGACTAAGTGTATGTAATTCCATTTTTATTTATTAATAATTTCTATTTTAATTAAATGATTAACACGTTTAATCATACCTATAATGCTTTTATTGATTATCAAAGAAACAGATTTATTAATACGATTTAATCCTAATGCTTTCATTGTTAATTTTTGAGTATTAGTTCTATTTATAATACTTTTTATTTGGGTTATTTTAATATTTTTCATTTTTTTTAAGAAACATTAAAAAGTTTATATATAGATATGCCTCTATGTTTAATAATAGTTTTTAAATCTCTTATTTGAACAAGTGCATTAATAGTAGCTTTAATAACATTAAAAGTGTTTGAGCTACCTTTAGATTTTGCTAAAATATCTTTTATACCAGCACTTTCAAAAACTGCTCGCATTGCACCTCCGGCAATTACACCAGTTCCCCTTGAGGCTGGTTTTAAAAATACATATCCACCTGAATATTTACCATATTGTTCATGAGGTATAGTCCCATTTAAAATAGGAAATTTAATAAGATGTTTTTTTGCATCATCAATACCTTTTTGTATTGCTTCAGATACTTCTTTAGCTTTACCAATACCATATCCAACAACACCATTTTCATTTCCCACTACTACTATGGCTGAAAAACTAAATATTCTTCCACCCTTAGTTACCTTAGATACACGTTTAACTTTTACTAATTTGTCTTTTAATTCTACTTCACTTGGTTTAATTCTATATGAATTTATTATTTTACGCATTATTTTTAATAATTAAAAGTTTAATCCTCCTAGACGAGCTCCATCTGCTAAAGATTTTATTTTTCCATGATATTTATACTTTCCTTTATCAAAAAATACATATTTAACATTGGAAGATAGCGCCATTTTAGCTATTGATAAACCAATATTTTTTGCTATATCTAATTTATTACCATCAGATGTTAAATATTTTAATGAATTAGCATAAGCTACAGTATGACCTAATTTATCATCTATAATTTGTGCATATATAAACCTATTGCTTTTATATACACTTAATCTAAATCTATATATTTTTTTTATATGTTTTTTTTTCATTTTAAATGATAAGATTTTATTTTTTTGAAGAAGATTTTATTGCTTTAATCTTAATTTTTTCATTGTAAAATCTAATTCCCTTTCCTTTATAAGGTTCTGGTTTACGTAATTTTCTTATTTTAGCTGCTATTTGCCCTAATAATTGTTTATCAATACTATTTAAAGTAATTATAAACGGTTCACCTTTTTTATTAATTGTATTTACAGTAACTTCTTTGGGCATTTTAAATACAAAATCATGAGAATGACCAACATCTATAAATAAAATATTATTTATAGTATTAGCTTTATAACCTATTCCTATCAATTCTTGCTTAATTGTAAATCCCTTAGTAACTCCTATAATCATATTATTAATTAACGACCTATATAATCCATGAAGAGATTTAACATATTTTTTAGAGTCATTTCTTAATAAAATAATTTTATTATTATTAATTACAATTTTAATATTTTTGTTAATTTTCTGATATAAAATACCTTTGCTGCTTTTAACTGAAATTAAATTTTTTATTTCATCAAAATCAACAATTATATTTTCAGGTACTATAATTTCTAAATTGCCTATTCTGGACATATTTTAAATTGATTTTTTTTTAAAATTAATACTTTAATAAATTGTACATATAATCTCTCCACCAACATTAAGTTTACGGGCTTCTTTATCTGATATAATACCTTTAGAAGTCGATAAAATAGACATTCCCATACCATTTAAAACACGAGGTATATTATTTACTTTAGTATATTTTCTAATGCTACATTTACTAATTCTTGTAATATTTTTTATAACAGGAATTGTCGATTTATTATTAAAGTATTTAATAAATATAGTAATAATAGGTTTATTTGTATTAATATCAAATTTGTAATTATAAATATATCCTTCTTTAAATAATAATTTTGTTATAGAACATTTTATTTTAGTTAATGGCATTTTAACAATTTTATGTTGTGCCATAATAGCATTTCTTAACCTAGTTAAATAATCGCTAATAGAATCACTATGCATAGTATAAATATTAATTAATTTTAATTGTAAATTATATGCATCAAATATAATGAAATATTGATTAATTTTACCAACTTGCTTTAACAATACCAGCTATTTCACCTTTTAAAGCCATATTACGAAATACAATTCTTGACAATCCAAATTTACGTATATATCCTCTAGCTCTACCTGTAATAGCACATCTATTACGTAATCTAACAGGAGAAGAATTACGTGGTAATTTATCTAATGCAACTAAGTCACCTGATTTTTTTAAATCAATACGCCTTTTATGATATTTAATTACCAAAGCTTTTCTTTTAATATTTCTTGCTTTTATACACTCTTTTGCCATAATATTATATATTTTTAAATGGAAACTCTAAAATTTTCATTAATTCATATAGTTCTTTATCACTATTCTTATTAGATACAAATGTAATATCCATCCCCATATTTTTTTTTACAGATTCTATAGCAATTTCTGGAAAAATAATTTGTTCTTTAATACCAAATGTATAATTTCCATTTCCATCAAATGATTTAGGTGACAATCCATTAAAATCTCTTATTCTTGGTAAAACAATTGATATTAATCTATCTAAAAATTCATACATCATATTATTACGAAGAGTTACATAAACCCCTATAGGAGTATTAGCTCTTAAATTAAAGCCTGATATATCTTTTTTAGAATTAGATATAGCTGCCTTTTGGCCAGTTATTAAAGAAATTTCTTTTAAGGATATTTTGATTAAATTACTATTATTAGCTTTACTGCTTAATCCCCTATTAATGCAAATTTTTTCTATTTTAGGTACTTGCATTATATTATTATATTTTAATTTGTCTTTTAATTTAAATATCAAGTCATTATAATATTTAATTTTCAATCTAGGAATATATTTCATTATTTTATAAATAATTGAGATTTTTTATAGTATCTATTTAATTTACCTGAGTCAATATTTATTTTTCTACCTATTCTAGAAATATTACTACAAGATGGATCTATAATCATTACATTAGATATATCAATAGGTGCTTCTTTTTTGATAATTTTACCATTATTATTTTTATTATTTGATTTAACATGCTTAATAACAACATTAATATCTTTTAAATAAACTTTACCTTTCGTTTTATCAATTTTTATTATATTGCTTTTTTTATTCTTGTAATTACCTGCTATAACCTTTACAAAATCTCCAGATTTTAATTTTAATTTATATTTTTTACTATATTTCATAATACTTCTAATGCTAAAGATACAATTTTATTAAATTTTTTCTCTCTTAATTCTCTTGCTATAGGGCCTAAAACACGTGTTCCTATTAATTCGCCATTATCATTTAATAAAACAACAGCATTGTCATCAAATCTTATATAAGAACCATCTTTTCTTTTAAACTCTTTTTTAGTTCTTACTATAACAGCTTTAGAAACAGTATTTTTTTTTATATTTCCTTTTGGTATGCTTTTTTTGACAGATATAACAATAACATCTCCCAAAGTAGCAAATTTTTTATTTGTACCACCTAATACATTTATACATAAAACTTCTTTAGCGCCACTATTATCTGCAACTTTTAAGCGTGTCTCTTGTCGTATCATTATTTAATAACTTTTTATAATATTCAATAACTTCCAATGTTTATTTTTACTTATAGGTCTTGTTGATTCAATTATAACCCTATCTCCTATTTTACATATATTGGACTCATCATGTGCCATAAATTTACTTCTCTTATTTATATATTTATGATATATTTTATGCTTAACTTTTCTTTCACACACTAATACAATAGATTTATCCATTTTATTACTTATAACATTGCCTATTACAGTATTTCTTATTTTTTTTGACATAATAAATAATTTTTTAATATTTTCATATTATTTTTGTATTTTTCAACCTTAATATTGTTTTTAAACGTGCAATATTACGCCTAACAAATCTTATTTTTAATGGATTATCTAATGTAGCATTAGAATGACTAAGATATAGTTTATTAATATTAATTTTTTCAAGTAAAATTTTATCATTTATTTCTTTTATCGTTAATTTATTAATATTTTCAATATTACTTTTCATTGATATTAAATATTTTAATATTCATAATTTCTACGAACAACCATTTTTGTTCTAATAGGTAATTTATGTGAAGCTAATCTAAATGCTTCTTTTGCGATATCAATTGATATGCCATCTACTTCAAATAAAATTAATCCAGGCTTGACAGGAGAAACCCATAATTCAACATTACCTTTACCTTTTCCCATACGAACTTCAGCAGGTTTTTTAGTTATAGGTTTATATGGAAAGATTCGTATCCATAATTGACCTTGACGTTGCATAAATCTGTTTATAGCAATACGAGCTGCTTCTATTTGCTGAGATGTTATCCAAGCAGGTTCTAATGTTTTAATACCAAAAGAACCAAATGAAATATTAAATCCTTTTTTAGCATTGCCTTTTATACGGCCCTTTTGCATTTTTCTAAATTTTGTTTTTTTAGGTTGCAACATAATTAATCAAAATAGTTAAAATTTATATTACTATACTTTTTTGTATTTATTTCTATACTTAGAAACATCCAAAGTTCTAAATCCTAATTCAGATATATTTTTCTTATTTAAAGAAAAATTTTTAGAAAGATCTCTATTGTTATAAATATCACCAATACAGATCCAAACTTTAACACCTATTTTTCCATATGATGTATAAGCTTCAGATAAAGCATAATCAATATTAGATCTAAATGTATTAAGAGGAATAGAGCCTTCTTTATAACATTCTTTTCTAGACATTTCAGCCCCACCTAATCTACCCGAAATCATAACTTTAATACCTTCCGCACCTACCCTCATAGTAGAAGATATAGTTGATTTTACAATACGCCTGAAAGACAATCTAGACTCTAACTGTTTAGCAATACTATTAGCTACTATATTAGCATTCAATAATGGTTTTTTAACCTCTAAAATATTTATATGTAAATCTTTCTTTTTAGTTGTTTGTTTTAATTCATCTTTAATTTTATCAACCTCTTGTCCACCTTTGCCTATTATAATACCCGGTCTGGAAGTATATATAGTAATTGTAATACGTTTTAAGGTTCTTTCGATAATAATTTTAGATATACCTCCCCTTGAAATTCTCATATTAAGATAATTTCTAATTTTATTATCTTCTATTATCTTCTTAGAATAATCATTATCCTCATACCAATTAGAGTCCCATCCTCTAATAATACCTAGTCTATTGCCAATAGGATTAGTTTTTTGCCCCATAGTAAATATATTATTTTTTTATAATTTGATCTACCATAATAGTTATATGATTAGATCTCTTTCTAATACGACATGCACGACCTTGAGGTGCAGTTTTTAGTCGTTTTAATTGTTTTCCCCCATTTACAAAAATTTCTTTTATATATAAATCACTTATATCATTACCTTTAATATTATTTTTATTTTTCCAATTATTTACAGCTGAAAGTAATAATTTTTTAAGCAAAATAGACATCTTCTTTTTAGAAGAATAATTTAATAAATGTATTGCTTTATTAATATTCATATTTCTAATAGAATTAGATAACAACCGCATTTTTCTATCTGAAATAGGACAATTATTTAATTTTGCCACTGATTGCATGATTTTATATATTTTTTTAATAATGTAAAATTATTGACTTCTTTTATTTCCAGCATGATTTTTAAAAATTCTTGTCGGAGAAAATTCCCCTAATTTATGCCCAACCATATTTTCAGTTATATAAATAGGTATAAATTTATTTCCATTATGAACTGCAAATGTATTACCAACAAATTCAGGAATTATAGTAGATCTTCTAGACCATGTTTTTATAATAGTTTTCTTATTTTGTTTATTTACAAATTTAACTTTATCTTCTAAATTGTGATCTATATAAGGACCTTTTTTAATTGAACGAGCCATATTTAAATTAATATAAAATTTTATTTTCTTCTTTTTATTATATATTTATTAGATTTTTTTCTTCTATTTCTTGTTTTAAATCCTTTAGATTGTAATCCACTTTTTGATCTAGGATGACCACCAGAAGCACGACCTTCACCTCCACCCATAGGATGATCAACAGGATTCATAGCTACACCTCTTGTTCTAGGTCTTTTTCCTAACCATCTAGAGCAACCAGCCTTTCCTAATTTTAAATTTATATAATCATTATTAGATACAGCTCCGATAGTAGCTATACAATTTATAAGTATTAATCTAATTTCTCCAGAAGGTAGTTTGACAGTAGCATATTTATCCGATTTAGCAGTTAATTGAGCAAAAGAACCTGCACTTCTTGCCAAAACACCTCCTTTTCCTGGAATCATTTCTATATTATGAATCATAGTACCTAAAGGTATATTATATATTGGAAGTGCATTCCCAATATTTGGATCAACATCAGTTCCTGATATTATTTTATAACCTAGTTGAATACCGTTTGGTGCAATTATATATTTTTTATCTCCATCTGTATAAGAAACTAAAGCTATTTTACAATTTCTATTAGGATCATATTCAATAGCAACAATAGAAGCCCAAATATTATATTTATTACGTTTAAAATCAATTAATCTATAATTTTTCTTATGTCCTCCACCTAAACATTTAACTGTCATTTTACCGGAGTTATTTCTACCTCCACTACGTTTTTTTTTAACAATTAAAGACTTAATATGATTTTTTTTTCCAATATTTTTACAATAAATACCAACTTTAAATCTAGTACCAGGTGTTATCGGATTATATTTTTTTAACATAAAAATTAATTACTTATTTTCATAAATATTGATAATATCTCCTTTTCTAAGAGACACTATAGCTTTTTTAAACTGAGATTTTCTACCCACAACAATTCCTTTTTTAGTATTTTTAACTTTTTTCTTGCCTTTATATCTTATAATATTAACATCTAAAACTGAAACATTATATAAATTATGAATACATTTTTTAATTTCTTTTTTATTAGAATGTAAATTTACAAAAAAAATATATTTATTTAATTTTTTACTCAAATTAGATGCCTTTTCTGTCATTACATATTTTTTAATAATATTCATACTATTTTTTTATAAAATTAAACATACTAGCTAACATATTAATAGAATCCAAAGTAAAAATTAATTTTTCTGTATTCATTATACAATATGTATTTAAATCTTTAACTGTTATTAAATTTGTATTAACTAAATTTCTAATAGATAAAAGCAATATTTTATCATAATTAGGGATAATAATTAAATTTTTAGATTTTGTTAATTTAATCTTATCAAGATAATTTACCATATATTTAGTGCTAGGAGTTTCTAGTTTAATATTATTTGTAATAATCACATTATTTTTTTTTAACTGATGAATAAATGCTAATTTTCTAGCAATATATTTAGTTTTTTTATTAATTTTTGATTTATAATTGTGATTTTTAGGACCAAAAATAATACCTCCTCCTCTAAAAATAGGATTTTTAATACTACCCTTTCTAGCATTACCTGTGCCTTTTTGTTTTTGAATTTTTTTATTAGAACCTGTAATATTGCCTCTTGATTTTGTTGCACTAGTAGCCTGACGTTGATTTGATAGATAGTGCTTTACAACTAAATATATAATGTGATTATTAGATTTTATATTAATATTATCAAATGTATAATATTCTTCCTTTTGACTATCACTGATACAATTTAATATTTTAACTTTAATCATTATTTATTGATTATTAAATATGAACCTTTAGAACCTGGTAAAGATCCCTTAACTAAAACTATTTTTTTATCTAAAAATAGTTTTACAATTTTAACATTTTTTATTGTAATTCTATTATTGCCCATTCTTCCAGCCATGCGAATTCCTTTAAATACCCTAGAAGGATATGATGAAGCCCCTAAAGAACCAGGTGCCCTAAGTCGATTGTGTTGTCCATGCGTTTGTCCTCCAACACCACTAAAATTATGCCTCTTAACAACACCTTGAAATCCTTTTCCTTTTGAGTAACCTGTTACACTTACAATATCACCTTCATTGAATTCTGATAATGTAATTAAAGAACCTAATTTATACTTTTCATTATAGTTTATTTCTTTAATGATACTTTTAGGCGATGTATTGGCTTTTTTAAAATGACCTAATAATGGTTTACTTGTATTTTTATTTTTTTTATCATCAAAAGATATTTGTATAGCCTGATATCCATCTTTTTTTATATTTTTTACTTGTGTAACAACACAAGAACCAGATTTTATGATTGTACATGAAATTTCTATTCCATCGCTATCATATATATTTAACATACCTATCTTTTTACCTATAATGCCTATCATATATATTATATTTTAAAAAACAATTTTAAATAAATTTACATTATTTAAAATAAATATTATAGTAAAGTTTTACTATACTTTTATTTCTACATCTATACCACTAGGTAATTCTAATTTCATAAGAGCATCTACAGTTTTTGTAGTGGAGCTATGTATATCCAATAATCTTCTATAAGAAAACATTTGAAACTGTTCTCTAGATGTTTTATTAACATTAGGGGATCGTAATACAGTATATACTTTTTTCTTAGTAGGCAATGGTAATGGACCTGTAATAACAGCACCTGTAATTTTTACAGTTTTAACAATTTTTGCAGCTGATCTATCTAACAAATTAAAATCATAAGATTTTAATTTAATTCTAATTCTTTGATTCATAATTCTATACTATGATATTTTTAATTAATTACAAATATATAATAATTAGTTATTTTTTTGAATCTTTAATTATAATATCTCGAATATTTTTTGGAACTTCTGCATAATTACAAAATTTCATACTTGAGGTAGCTCTACCAGAAGTTAAAGTTCTTAAATCAGTTACATAGCCAAACATAGAAGATAATGGTACTTTTGCTTTAATAATTTGTATATCATTATTATTGCTGATAATATTTTCAATATTTCCTCTTCTTCTATTAATATTACCTATAACATCTCCTATATAATCTTTTGGAGTTGTAATTTCAATTAACATGATAGGTTCTATGATAACTGGATTAGCTTTAATAGCTGCTATTCTAAATGCATTACGAGCAGCTAATTCAAAAGAAATGGAATCAGAATCTACAGGATGATAAGACCCATCAAATAAACGTATTTTCATACTTTGTATAGGATATCCTGCCAATATACCAAAATTCATAGCATCTTTAAATCCCTTTTCAACAGATGGTATAAATTCTTTAGGTATTGATCCTCCAGTTATTTCATTTATAAATTGTAATCCTTCAAACTCATTATCTGCAAAAGATAATTCAAAAGAAATATCTGCAAACTTTCCTCTGCCGCCAGTTTGTTTTTTATATATTTCTCTGTGTATTGATTTACCCGTAATAGTTTCTTTATATGCTACTTGAGGATTGCCATGTTTGCATTTTATATTAAATTCTCTTCTTAATCTATCTATAATAATTTCTAAATGCAATTCTCCCATGCCGCTAATTATAATTTGCGAAGTTTCATCATTAGTTTTTACTTTAAAAGTAGGATCTTCTTCTACTAATTTAGCAAGAGCCAAATTAAGTTTATCGACATCTTTTTGTGTATCAGGTTCTAAAGCAATACTTATTACAGGATCAGGAAATGTAATTGATTCTAATAATATTGGGTTTGTCTCACTACACAATGTATCTCCAGTACGAACATTTTTTAATCCTATCATAGCTCCTATATCGCCAGCTCTTATAATATTAATAGGACTTTGTTTATTAGCATGCATTTGCATCATTCTAGATACACGTTCTTTTTTTTTAGTTCTACTATTAAAAACATACTCTCCATTGGATAATTGCCCAGAATAAACTCTAAAAAAGGATAATCTACCAACAAAAGGATCTGTCATTATTTTAAATGCAAGAGCAGAAAAATAATCATTAACACTAGGTACTCTTATTTCTTTTTTATTATTATATGGATTAATTCCTATAATGTTTTTAATATCACAAGGTGAAGGTAAAAAATTACAAACAGCATCTAATAACAATTGAATGCCTTTGTTTTTAAATGCAGAACCACACATTATAGGTACTATTTTTCGATTAATAGTATTAATTCTTATAGCAGATATTATTTCATCTGTAGAAATGATATCACTATTATCAAAAAATTTTTCCAATAAAACATCATCAAATTCCGCGATAGATTCTAATAATTTATTTCTATAATTATTAGATATTGATTTTAAATTTTCAGGAATATTTTCTTCTATATATTTTACACCATCATCTGTATCTGACCAAATTATACATTTATTTGCTATTAAATCTATAACACCTTTAAAATTAGACTCTGAACCAATAGGAATTTGTAGTAATACAGGATTACTATTAAGCTGTAATTCTATTTGCTTTACAACTTTAAAAAAATCTGCACCTATACGATCCATTTTATTAATAAAGGCAATTCTAGGAATGTTATATTTATTCATCTGTCTCCATACTACTTCTGATTGAGGTTCTACGCCTCCCACAGCACAAAATAAAGCTATTGCTCCGTCTAGCACTCTTAATGATCTTTCAACTTCAACTGTAAAATCTACATGACCTGGTGTATCAATAATATTAATTTGATATTGATTCCAAAATGTTGTAGTTGCAGCTGAAGTAATAGTAATACCTCTTTCTTGCTCTTGCTCCATCCAATCCATAAAAGCATTACCATCATGTACTTCACCTATTTTATGTAATTTACCTGTATAATATAAAATTCTTTCTGTAGTAGTTGTTTTGCCTGCATCTATATGGGCAGATATCCCTATATTACGAACAAAATTTAAATTTGTTAAACTCATTTTTTGGTAAAAGATTAAAATATTTTAAAATTTAAAATGAGAAAATGCTTTATTAGATTCTGCCATTTTATGAGTATTTTCTTTCTTTTTAAAAGCAATACCTGTCATATTATATGCATCAATAATTTCTTGTGATAATCTTAATTGCATTGTTTTTTCATTTCTATTACGAGAAGCATCTATAATCCATTTCATTGCTAATGATATTTTTCTATTATCTCTTATTTCAGTAGGCACATGGAAATTTGCTCCACCTATACGACGACTTTTAACTTCTACAGTAGGCATAACATTTTGTATAGCTTTTCTCCATATCATTATTCCATTATCATTCATTTTTACACCTAAAATATTAATAACATTATAAAATATAGAATAAGATAAATTTTTTTTACCATCTATCATCATGTTATTAACAAATTTAGCAACAATTATATCATTATATACAGGATCAGGGGCTATAATATGCTTTTTAAATTTACTTTTTCTCATTGGATATTATATTACAAATTATGATTAATTAAAATTATTATTTTTTTTTAGATCCATATTTAGAACGACTTTTTTTGCGATTTTCAACTCCTGCACTATCTAATGCTCCTCTTATAATATGATATTTAACTCCAGGTAAATCTTTAACTTTACCTCCCCTAATTAAAACCATTGAATGTTCTTGTAAATTATGCCCTTCGCCTGGAATATAAGAATTAACCTCTTTGCCATTAGTTAATTTAACTCTTGCTATTTTACGCATAGCAGAATTAGGTTTTTTAGGTGTTGTTGTATATACTTTAACACATACTCCTCTTTTTTGGGGAGAAGAATTTAATGCAGGAGATTTACTTTTATTTTTTATTTTTACACGTCCTTTACGAATAAGTTGTTGAATAGTAGGCATTATTATAAATTTACTTTTTAATATTTTAGAATATAAATTAAATACTTTAACATTAATTTAATATAATATGAGATCAAATTTATATAAGAAATACATTATAAACAAATTAAAAAATAATTAATAGCAAAACACATTTTACAATATGAAAATTGTAAAATTAATAATATATAAATTTATCATAGTTCAATAAGATATTAATTGAATTGAAAAAGAAAATCTAAATTGTTTTCTGAAAATAATCTTAAATCATCAACTCTATATTTGAGGCTTGCTATTCTTTCTATACCAATACCAAACGCTAACCCATTAAATTGATTAATATCTATATTACAATTTTTTAATACATTTTTTTCTATGACACCACAACCTAATATTTCACACCATCCTGTATTTTTACACATTGAACATCCTATACCTTCACATAATAAACACAATATATCAATTTCAAAAGATGGTTCTGTAAAAGGAAAATATGAAGATCTAAATCTAAATTTTGTTTTAGAACCAAAAAACTCATTAATAAAATAAATCAATATTTCCTTTAAATTTATAAGTGTCAATTTATTATCAACATAAAATCCTTCTAATTGATTAAAATAACAATGAGATCTTGATGATATATTTTCATTTCTATAAACAGTACCCAAAGATATATGCTTAAAAGGTGGAGAATTATATTCCATAAACCTAATTTGTACAGATGATGTATGTGTTCTTAACATTATATCATTTAAGTGATTATTTTTATCATTTTTTATAAAAAAAGTATCTTGCATATCTCTAGCTGAGTGATTAATAGGAAAGTTAAGTGCTGTAAAATTATGCCAATCATCTTCTATTTCTGGTCCATATATTAAAGAAAATCCTATATTATGAAAGATGCTTATAATATCTTCACTAATTAAAGTAATAGGATGTTTATTTCCCCAACCATAATATAGCCCCGGTAAACTAAAATCAATTTCAGTATTATTGTTAAAGTTTACTTTTGTAACATTATTATAAATTTTTAATTTATGGATAATACTATTTTTTAAATCATTCAACAACTTACCTATTTCAGATTTATTTTCTTTAATATTCTTAAAAGAATTAAATAATTCATTTAAGATACCTTTTTTACTAAAATATTTTCTTTTAAAATTAATTAATGAATCATTGTCTTTAGGAGTATAATTAATTACATATTTAATATGATTTTTAATATTATCAATCATTTTATTTTTTATAAAAAATTATTTACTATTACTTTCATTTAATTCAGATGGAATTTTAGTTACAGATGCAATTTTATCTTTATTTTTAAGTTTAATTAATTTAACACCTTGTGTAGCTCTACCCATAATTCTAATATCAAATATAGACATTCTAATAGATACACCTGATTTATTAATAATCATTAAATCATCTTTACTATTTATATTAACAACAGATACTAAGTTACCAGTTTTATCATTGATATTCATTACCTTAACACCTTTAGTGCCTCTATGTGTTTGTCTATAATTAATTACATGAGTTCTTTTACCATATCCATTTTCTGATATAGCTAATATATTAGATTTCTTATTATCAATAATAACCATACCTACTATTATATCTTTATTTTTTGATAATCGCATCCCCACAACACCAGATGTTAATCTATTCATACATCTTACTGTAGATTCATCAAATTTAACAGAATAACCTAATTTAGAGGCCATAAATATTTCCGATTTATTAGTAGACAATTTTACTGCTAAAAGTTCATCATTTGGTTTAATAATAATTGCTTTAATTCCATTAATTCTAGGTTTTGAATAAGCATTTAATGATGTTTTTTTAATTATACCATTTTTTGTACATATTATGACATATTTATCAAGTAAATATTTGCTATCAAAGTTTTCTATAGTTATAAATGATTGAACTTTGTCATTCTTATTAATATTAATAATATTTTGTATAGCTCTTCCTTTTGAATTTTTATTAGATTCGGGTATATCATACACTTTTAACCAATAACATTTACCATTTTTAGTAAAAAATAATATCCAATTATGCGTATAAGCTGTTATTATATGTTCAATAGAATCGCCATCACGTAGTTTACCACTTATAACTCCTCTACCTCCTCTAATTTGTCTTTTATATTCTATAGTAGCAGTACGTTTTATATACCCTAAACAAGAAATGGTAATTATAAATGCATTTTGTGGAATTAAATCTTCTATATTTGTATCTTTTGTTGTTAATATAATCTTGGTACGTCTTTCATCTCCATACTTATTTTTTATGTTATTTAAATAAGCTTTTAATATAGATTTTCTTACATGATTATTATTGATTATTTCTTCACACTCATTAATGGTATTCTGAGATTTTTTATAATCATTTAATATTTTATCATTTTCAAACTTAGTTAATCTATTTAGTTTTAAATCTAAAATAGATTTAGCTTGCACTAAAGATAATTGAAAATTTTCTATTAACAATTTATATGCATTATTTATATCATAAGATTTTTTAATTAAATTTATTGCTAAATCAATATTTTTATTAATTGCTAAATAACCATCCAATATATGAATTTTATTTCTGTTATCGTTTAAGATATATTTAGTTTTTTTAATTAAAATATTATTTATATGATAATAAAAATATTTTATTAAATCTTTAATATTAAGCAATTCTGGTTTTTCATTTACTAATGCTATATTATTAACATTAAAAGAAACTTCTAAAGATGTATATTTATATAAATTATTTAATATTATTAAGGGATTATATCCGTATTTAACTTCATATACAATACGTAATCCATTACGATCTGATTCATCTCTTATAGAACTTATACCTTCTATTTGTTTTTTATTAATTAACTCAGATGTTTTTATTATCATATGACTTTTATTTACCATATATGGAATTTCATTAACAATAATTCTATTGTAATTTTTTTTATATTCATCTATTGATACTTTACCTCTTAATATTATTTTACCTTTTCCTGTTTCAAATGCTTTTTTAACGCCTTCTAAACCATATATAACACCCCCAGTTGGAAAATCAGGAGCTTTTATATATGACATAATATCATTAATAGATATATCTTCATTATCTATAAAAGCCATTATTGCATCAATTGATTCAGATATGTTATGGGGAGGCATATTTGTAGCCATTCCTACTGCAATACCAGAAGATCCATTAATTATAAGATTAGGTAACATAGATGGTAAAACTTTAGGTTCTTTTAACGATTCATCAAAATTAGATTTAAAATCAACAGTATCAAAATCAATAAAAGATAACATTTCATTTGATACTTTACTAAGTTTAACTTCTGTATATCTCATTGCTGCAGCATTATCACCATCAATAGATCCAAAATTACCTTGTCCGTTTATTAATGGATATCTTAAAATCCAATTTTGAGTCATTCTAACCATTGAATCATATACTGAAGTATCTCCATGTGGATGATATTTTCCTAAAACTTCTCCTACAATTCTAGCTGATTTTTTGTATGATTTATTATAATAAAGATTCAATTCATACATTCCATATAACACTCTTCTGTGTACAGGTTTTAGTCCATCTCTAACATCAGGTAAAGCTCTTGATATAATAACTGACATAGAATAATCTATATAAGCAGTTTTCATTTCATCAACAATATCAATAGGAACTACTTTTGCATTATTACAAGTATTATTTTTTATTTTTTTTACCATATTTATTGATTAATTTTATTATTAAGTAATTATACTTATGATTTGCTAATATAACAATTGTCAACTACTTAAATAAGTTTTTAACTCTATTTAATATATTAAACTATGAATATCGATAATAAAAATAATATTTATTTAGCAAAATTAATTCAATATGAATTATCGAAGATTTTTATTGACTATCGTTTAAATGTTATAAATAAAGGAATAACAACAATTAACAGAGTTATTTTAACAAATAATTTAGAAGCTGCAAAAATATATATAAGCTTCTACAATTTAAACAATCAAGATAATATTATCAACAAAATAATATCATATAAAGATACAATTAGATATAACTTAGCAAAACGCATAAGATATAAAATTAGAATTATTCCTAAATTGTTATTTTATAAAGATAATATTTTTATTAAAAATTAATTTAACAATACTAATTTTTTTTCATATAAAAATACAATTTTAGGGTGAAAGACGGGACTTGAACCCGCGACATCTAGATCCACAATCTAGCGCTCTAACCAACTGAGCTACAATCACCATACTATTTAAAAATATTTATTCCTAATTTACATAAAATTATTATATTTAGAAGTGATATTTTTAATAATATATCTGCATTGTGCTATTATTAAGTTCACTAACATAATCATATTATTATATGAGAAAAAAGAATTGTTTAATTACATGTTTATTTTTTTTTGTGACATTATTAATTATTTCTCTTACTTATTATGACAGTAGTTCATATGTAAATTTTGAAGAAGCAATTAATAAAAATGTTTATGTAATAGGAACGCTTGTTAACAAAGAACATATTATGTATAATCCTATAAAAGATGAAAATCATTTATCTTTTTATATGAAAGATAATAAAAACAAAATTGCTAAAGTAATTTTTTTAGGATCTAAACCTCAAGACTTTGAATTATCACAAAAAATAGTAGTAGTTGGTAAAATGAATAATAATGAATTCTATGCTAGAAAAATTTTAATGAAATGTCCTTCAAAATATAATGAAATATCATATAATTCTTAATGATAATGCTTAGTACACCATTTATAAATGAGCATTTAATACCGGGAATAATAGGCAAAATATCAATTGTATGTTCGTTCATATTTTCATTTATCTGTTTATTAACATATTTAATAAATGTTGTAAATTCAAACAAAAAAAATGTAATTACATCACGTTTAATTTATATTTTTCATAATATTTGTTTATTAATTAGTATATTTTGTTTACTTTATATTTTCTATAAAGATTATTTTGAATATTATTATGTATGGTCGCATAGTTCAAAATATATGCCTATTTATTATAAAATATCATCTATATGGGAAGGTCAAGAAGGTAGTTTTTTATTATGGATATTATGGGAATCTATATTAGGTTTTATAATAATAATTTTTTTTAAAAAATGGGAAAATTATCTTATGATGTTTGTCATGTTGTCTCAATGTTGTTTATTGTCTATGTTATTAGGTATAAACATATATAATATTAAAATAGGATTATCACCATTTGAATTAACACGTATTATAAAATTTCATGATATAAAATTAGATTATAATTATTTATGTAATATATCAGATGGACAAGGATTAAATATACTTTTAAAAAATTATTGGATGATTATTCATCCACCTATTTTATTTGGAGGATACGCTACAATGATAATGCCATTTATATTTTCTATCATAGGATTAATAAAAAATGAATATTATATATCTACTAAGATATCTATAATGTGGAGTTTAATATCTGCATTAATGTTAGGATTAGGTATTATAATGGGATCAATGTGGGCATATGAATCATTAAATTTTGGAGGATATTGGTCATGGGATCCAGTAGAAAATGTTTCTTTAATATCTTGGATTATCAACATAACATCATTACATATACTTATTATTTTTAGCAAAAGAAAAAAAGCTCATTTATTATCAATAATACTTTGTGCTATGAGCTTTTTATCTGTACTATATGCGTCTTTTATGACTAAAAGCGGATTACTAAGTGATTCATCAGTACATTCATTTGTAAATAATGGATTATCTATACAATTAATAATACATATTTTGATATTTATATTGATAATAATTTTCACAATAGTCAAATATAGAAATAATATTGTATATACTAATGAAGAAGATAATATATTATCTAAAGAATTTTGGATTATTATTGGATCATTAATAATGTTATTATCTGCATTACAAATTTTTATATCTACATTAAATCCAATATGGAATATCATATTTAAAATGAATATTGCACCGCCAGATGATCCAATAAAATTTTTTAATACAATGCAGTTACCAATGATATCTATAATATTATTATTATGTGGATTAACTCAATTAATAAATTACAATAATATTAAGATATTAACATTTATAAAAAAATTGTTATTAATAATATTTATAACTACATCAATTTTATTTCTGTTTTTATATAACAAAAATACTATAACAAATGTTTCATATATTGTTTTAGGATTTTCAAGTACTTTTGTATTAATATCTAATATAATATACTTATTATATAATTGTAACTATGGATCTTCTATATCACATATAGGATTTAGTATAATGATAATAGGAATTTTAATTTCTGGATCACAAAAACAAGTAATATCAACGAATAATACAAAAATTGATTATGGGGATAAATTTAATTTTAAAGAAACAAAAGAAAATACGTTATTATTTACAAACAAAGAAATTTTTATGAATAGTTATAAGGTTACATATATTGATTCTTATAATGAAGATAACAAAACATTTTATAAAATTAATTTTCAAGATAAAAACAATTATGAATTTAATTTATATCCTTATAGTATAACTAATAAGGATATGTACAGTATTACATCTTTTCCATCTATTTATCGTTCTATTTTAAAAGATATATATACTTATATAAGTATGATACCATATCAAGAAAATAAATATCAAAATAATTCATATATTTTTAATATCAATATTAAAGAATCTTATTTACACAATAATTATCTTATTACATTAAATGATCTTAAGTATGGTAATATTAACAATATATATCTAAAAGACAATGATATTAGTATTAAAATGAATTTTGATATTAAAATTAATAATATAAATTATAACGCTACACCATCTATATTAATACGTGATAATAACATTTTTGAAATACCATATAAAATAAAAAAGTTAAACTTAATAATATATGCTAAACCTTTAAAAGACAATATGTTTCAAGTAAAATTATTAGAACAACAAAATAATTATCCTAATTGGATTGTATTAAAAATAATTATATTTCCATTTATTAGTTTATTTTGGATTGGTGCTATATTAATTTTAATAGGATTTTTAATGTCAATTATAGCAAAAATTAATTTATTAAAGAAACAATATCATCTATATTAGATTCTTGTTTAACAAAAAATATATTTTTTTGTTTTTTTAGCCATTTATGCTGTTTTTTAGCTAAATATAGTGTATTATTTTTTATCATTTGAATAGCATCATTTAAATTAATTTTCTTTTCAAAAAAAAGAAACAATTCTTTATATCCTATAGTATTAACAGCATTGTAATATTTATATGGCAATAATTGATAAGCTTCATTTAATAATCCATTATTAATCATTTTATCTACACGATTATATATATTATTTTTTAATATTTTTTTATCAATTTTGATAGCAATTTGAATGACTTTATATTTATGTATAATGCCGTTTTTATTATTTTTTTTGATGAAATAAGAATATTGAATTTTAGTTGTATAATATACTTCTAATGCTCTTAAAATACGTCTATAGTTTTTTAAATCTACATTATTATAATAAGAAATGTCGTGATAAAAAAGTTGCATTTTTAGAAAATCAATTCCCATAGTATCATATTGATCTATAAGTTTGTTTCTAATTTCTATATTAGAGCTAGGAATATTATTAATGCCATAAAGTAAAGAATTCATATATAATCCATTGCCTCCCACAACTACAATATAATCATTATACTTAAAAATATTATTAATTAGCGATACAGATTTATTAAAAAAATCACCTACGCTAAAATTATTTTTAATAGTTACTGAACCTATCATATGATGTTTTATTTCACGTAAATAATTTTGGGGAGGTCTATCTACACCAATAACTAATTCTTTATATATTTGCCTAGAATCAGTAGATATTATTTCTGTATTATATTTTCGAGCTAAATTAAAAGCTAGATCGCTTTTGCCTGAAGCAGTAATCCCACATACTACAATTATAGTCTTATTAGAACATATCACAATAGTATTATTTTATATCAAATAAAAAATAATGGGCACTTACTTACTCTCCCACGTTTTACCGCAGTACCATCAGCACAAGTAGACTTAACTTCTTTGTTCGAAATGGATAAAGGTATACCCCTACCGTTAATAGCACCCATTAGTCTTTTTAAA
>CAZUHH010000002.1:0-7360 GCA_964620755.1 uncultured Bacteroides sp. | reverse complement strand
TACTTATCTCCTTCTATAGCGCTTTTTATCTTTTGTGCCTTGCTATCATCTCTATTATCCAATATTAACGTTGTATCTTTACTTAAGGTAATATTATCTACTTCTAGATTTTTTTGAAATTCTACTTTATCCTTTTTTATTACTATTGATATATTACCTTTTATAATATCTTCTGTTATTGTATACCCTTCATTTCGACCAAACTCTATTATTCCTCCTCCTAATGTTATCTTTTCAGCTTTTAATAATGGATTTATTGTATCGGCCTGCTTATTTGTTGTTAATGCTAAAATACCTTTCTCTGCTATAGTTATTTTATCTACATATAACTCGCTTGATTTAAGATCTGCCCTACCACGGCTTATCATTAACTCTGATACACTATTATCTACTTTTCCTATACTCTTTAAATGAAATTCTACTCCTACTGCTGCATCTACTTCTATTATTCCCCTAGGTTCATTAATATTACTAGGTTCATTAGTTTCTACAAAAGGAGCAATATACTCACCAGCTATAATCTGATGTTCTTCTCCTGCAAAGGTTAATTTGCTATTATTATTTACAAAATCAGTTTTTTCTACATAGTAATTTTTTCTAACTACTGCTTCATTATGGAGTTTTACAACATCTATTTTTTTATCATCATCACCTATCTTTATATTAAAATCTACTCCTCCTTTACCTGCTATAATTATTTCTCCTCCCTTACCATCAGAAACATCATGATATATAGCACTACCCTCTACTTTTTGATTAGTTTTTCCATCAAATGTTAATTTGCTAGTTGCTCCCTTTAAATATGTCTGATCTACATAATAATTGCCCTTTATCAATGCTTCGTGACTACTATTAACATCTAGTTGTCTTAATTTTTTATTAGAATCTCCTATATTGATATCAAAATCTACTCTTGAATTTACTTCTATTCTTCCCTTTGTTCCACTATCAGGTCCTATATAATTACCAGCTATATGCACTATAGAACCACCACCAATATCGAGATATAGCCATGTATTTTCCTGATTAAAATACATATCCTCTGCATAATAATTATTATCCTTTAGATTCACTTTATCAGAACTATTTGAGTTATGATCAAACACTAGCTTTTTTATCCTATAATCACTGCTTCCTATATCTAACCATACATTTACATATTTTGATCCCTGTATTGTTATTGTTCCAACTCCACTACTATGAGGACTGATAGTGTCACCATATATAATCTGATAATTCCCATCGGTTCTACTGAAGTATAATTGTGCATCTTCTTTTAAAACTGTATTTTTTACATAATAATGTTTCCTAAAAATTGCTGTGCTGTTGATGAGTTTTAGTGTTCCTACCTGATTACCACTACTATACCCAATCTGTATATCAAAAGTAGTGCTGCTTGTTGACTCAACTGTTATTGTTCCTGAATTTGCTTGACCTGATTCATTATTATAAATTTCTTTGCCTGATATAGTGCGTGATGAATTACCGATATTATCATTAATAACTAACTCTGCATCTTCTTTTATGAAATATATATTATGGCTGGGATAGATGTGGATATCTCTTCTTACTATTGCCTGATCCTCGATGATTAAATAGTGAATATTCTGGTTGTAGTATCTAGAACTATAACCTATAGTTGTATCACCAAAATCTACTCCTCCTGATCCCTTAACATATATATTAGAACTATAACCTGTATTTCTGCATATATGACGCGTTCCAGAAGATATTACATGCTGTCTTTGCTTTCCATCAAAATAAAGGTGATCATAAAGCATAAGATCTCTATTTAATATTAGATCCTTATATATGTGTTGAATATCAGTATGATCAGAGAATCTATAGTGACCGACACCATGGTTAGCGTAGGAAGTATTAGGCCGAACATCATCATGATGATGTTCGTCCGCATTACAATAATTAAAAGATGAGATAACAATATTAGTTAAAATAAATAATACAAAAATAAAGCTTAACTTAAAATATTCCTTAAATTTTTTAATTTTCGCCATTTTTGTTAATTATTATAAGTTGTAAAAATATTATTTTTTTCTATCCTCCTAATTCTTAGGATAGCATAATATTTATCGCAATATATAATAACTAATTAAAAATAATACTATAATTATAGATTATTGTTAAAATTACAACATAGCTCTAGCCTCAGCTAGAATACAACTCAGCTAGCTATAGATAACCTAAGCTAGCAAGCCCTCAATCTCAGCTAGTATAGCCTCAGCTAGTACAGCCTAAGCTAGTATAGCCTAAGCTAATAAAAAGGAAAAAATTTTTAAAAAAAGGAGAATTAGGTCCAATAACTCTATAAATAAATTGAACCTATAATATATATATTAATTTGTATAGGATATCTTATAAATTTTAAAATATCACAATAAAATTAGACAAAAATTAGATAATACTATATAAAAAGGCTCATTTGCATATTTATAACATTACTTTCATAATTACTAATTCCTTTACGATTAGCTTCTATATAAAATGATAATAATTTACCTTTATATTCTAACCCTCCTCCTATTCCATAACAAAGGTTCTTGTCTCTAGTATCTTTACGATTAATATGATAGATATAACCTATATTACCATTGATAAAAAAATTGAATGATTCTCTATTAGTCCAAAATCTTAACTCAACTATTGGTTTTAGTCCTTTACTATTAGTAAATTTCAATTCTTCTAGTGATTCTAGTGATTCTAGTGATTCTTTATTATCTAATCTTTGAAATTCTGGCATGTTTTCTACTTTTTTATTTACTGGTAAATTATCATTGATTATACAATAATCTACCCCTAGTAATGATGCGAAGTTCACTCCAGCAATATGATTTACCATATATCCTAATCTCCCTCCAACTGAAGACATAGTTTTTTTATCTTTTAATAATAATATATCTAACCCTCCTTGAATATAGGCCTTATCTATTAAATACATCCCATAAATATTTAATAATCTGTGTTGATCAATATATAGAAAAGAATTTTTTGCTAGAATTTTTTTTTCTTCTTCCGTTACTGCTTCACTCTGCATTATTTTGTCTCGACTAAAATAATACGATTCGGCTGATAGTGATATTCCACTCATCAATTTATATGTTATAATATCTAATCCAATAGTATAAAGCTTTGATTTGCAGTTTATATCATAGTTGTGTTTATTGTTCTTTAATATTCCATCGCTAGATAAATTGGAAAAATAGAGATAAAAACTTATACTATCTTGATTGTTTTTTTTACTTATATATGATAAAGCATTTTGTACTCTAGCATTTTTTACTTGAAATTGATTGCTATTTTTCTCAAAAAATACTACATCTTGCAATTTTTTAATTTCTGCAATACAAAAATTGAAAGATGAGATAACAATATTAACAAAGATAAATAAGAAAAAATAAAAACTTAATTTTAAATATTCTTTAATTCCTAACATTTCTAAATTAAAATAAATTTAACATTTGGTTAGTGTAATAAAGACAATAACTTTTTAAAATATGCTCTTGGCAAAGCTAATGAAACAATAATAAACTATATCCAATTTGTCAATATAAAAAAACCATTTCCATTATAACTAGATCATAATATTAACTTTGATCACCTTATATTTTGTAGGAGAGCAAAGACAGTCTGTAAATCTAAAAGACTCTAAACATTTGCATATAAGTATGTACACCTGAATAATTATATATTAACTTGTAATTGAGTTACAAGTTGATGAGCGAAATAATTCGCTAATGCTTGAATATCATATCCTACTAATATTGATATATTATTGCTTTTATATTCTATTGTTCCTCCTACCCCATAGGACATGTTCTTTATTATAGCATTTTTTATCATATGTTCTTCCTTAATCCTATAGCTTACATTCCCATTTATTGACCCAGAGATTGCTCCTTGATTAGCTGCACATTTTATATTTAACATTGGTTCTATTATATTACCATTTTCTAAATTATTATCATGAGCACTATATCTCACTCCTACTAATGGAGTTATTGTTATATTACTACTAATATCTCCTATATAGCCTACTTGCATCTCTGCTAAAAACATCAAAGAATTTTGAAAATCTAACGCTAGTAGAGAATCTTTTTTATTATTGTTGAATGATAATAATTCACCTACACTTGCTACTCCTTGAACATATAGCTTATTTGAAACCAAATACATCCCATATATACTTACTCGATAATTACTAATTATATTTGTATCTACTTCTTTATTAACTCCAGTTGCTGATATTCCTATTATCACTTGATCACTTACTACACCATCTATTCCTATAGCTATCCCAAAGCTACTATTCATATAACCTAAACTATCTGTTGTTTTTTTATGCTCTCCAAAAGATATCAATGGTGCCACCCATAGACTATTTTGTCTTCTATTATTTTCCATTACTTTGTTATATCCTTGTTTTTCTCCTGTTGGCAGGATATTTCTTTGCATATTACATAATCTATTACTTATTAATGTTGATATTTGGTTATTTATTTCAAATATTGATTCATCTATTATCTCAGAATTCAAATAATCCTTTCTTAGTTTATTGGAATTAGCTTGCTCTGAAACATCTGCTATACTACTTTCCTCTTCTTGATCATTTATACTAGCCTGATTGTGAGTCATATTTGCTATATTACTTTCCTCTTCTTGATCACTTATACTAGCTAGCTCTGAATAAATTCTAAAATAATTCAATAATCTTGATATTTCTGAATTAGGATCAAACGATGATCTGGGCCATAGTGGTGGTAATCGTGCTTGATCAGCATGACAATAATTACAAGATAAAAACCCAATATTAATTACAATAAAAAATAAAAAATAAACACTTAATTTTTTAGTAACAATTTTAATCATACAAATACTCCAAATATCTAATTAAATGAACTAAAAACATAGGTTAATTTACTTAATTATTTTAAAACAAAACTTAGTTAAGGATTGCAACTTATTTTTTAATTTACGCAAGTTAAATAAAGTATTATTATAATTAATATTTTATTTATTTTTTTGTAAGTTAGAAACTAATACTATATTTTTTAATTTATACAAGTATTAAATACACTTTAGGTATATTATATTAATAAATTAACACAATATAATAATATGCATTTCTTAAAATTAAAAGTTGTTAATCTTTTTTAAATAAATTCTTATATGGATAAAAAACTAATAATATAACTATTAAAATTAATATATCGCTCTTACAGTTGAAGCATATAATTTCAAAAAATAATTTAATTAATGCTAATAGTATTATTACCATAGCATGAGTAATGATTTATTTAAGTTAATGCTTACAACATATACTTGATAAATCTAATGCTATATAATAATATGAAAATATAATTATATTTTTAAAAAAACTTTAAATAATCATTTTTGTAAAAACTAAATAATATCAGGATTCAATATAGAATTTTTAGAAAATATTTAAGTTATATGGATAACATCAATATAAATTGAGCATGGTAAACATTAATTTTCTAAAATTAACCCTAAAAAACATAATAAGTATTATAATACTTATCTATACTGCATCAGTTAAAGCGTTAACCATGACTGAAGCTCTAATTTTAGTGTATAAAAATAATGATAACTATTTAGTAATAAAAAATGATTTTTTACAAAAGGCTGAAATTTATCCTCAATCATTAAGAGATGGTTTTATACCAAAAATAACATCAATACTATCTTATAATAATAATCTAAATAATACCCTTACTAAAAAACATGAAATAACAATTGCTGGTTATGCATCATATCCTATTAGCTTAAAGTCTTTCTACGCTGTAAATGAAGCAAAAAATATTGTTCAAGCCTATTTGTACGAATATTATGATTCAGAGCAACAGCTACTTTTAAAAGCAATTAATACATATTTAGAGTGTATAGCTAATAAAGAAAAATATAAAATTGCAAAAATTAGTGTTAAAGCTAATAAGACACAATTTCATGCAATGCAAGAAAAATTTAAGCTTGGAGAAGCAACAAAAACTGACCTTGCTAGTACAGAAGCTGCATTAGCTAAAGCTGAATCCAATGAAGCTATAGCCTATGCAAAGATTATAGCTTCTGATTCTAAGTTTCAACAAATTTTTGGAATATACCCCGAAAACTTAACTATGCCAGCTATTCCTGACAACTTACCTAAAAACCTAGAAATTTTTATTGAGAAAGCGCTATTATCAAACCCGCTGATTCTTAATAATAAAAATGTAATAAAATCACTAAAAAATAATCAATCAAAAATCAAATCTCAACTATCTCCTACAATAGAATTTGGAGTTTCCATAGAAAAATACTATAAATTACCTTCTTCCTATGATAGTACTACTGCAACTAAAGCAAAAATAATATGTGATATTCCTATTTTAGCCAGGGGAGGAGCTGAATTTTCACAAATTAAACAGGCAAAATATAATACTAATAAACATATTCATTTACTGGAAAGTATAACAAAAGAAATTATATCAAATAGCAAAGCTGTATGGGAATCTTTTAATGCAACTCAATTACTTATAGAATCAACTAAAAAATCTTTAGAAGCTTATCAAATTGCTTATGATGGAATGATTCAAGAAGAGATGTTAGGATCAAAAACAATACTTGATGTATTAAACGCTGAAGATAATTTAAATCAAGCATATGACAAATACATAACCGCAAAAAAAGATCTTATACTTCGTGCATATGAAATAAAAGCCTTAATAGGAGATTTAACAGCAAAAAAAATAAATCTTCCTATAGATGACCAGATATTTGATCCTATACAAATTATAAATAGATATATAACACAAGAAAAAAAATAGATATTATATAAAAGAAATCTGTTTTATATATAAGGCATAATTTAAATCTTAATACATTTATTTTTTTACATTTACTAAATTAGTACATTATATTGAAAAAATTTTTAACCTAGATAGAATAACTATTTAAATTAAGGGAGTATCATTAACTATGTAAGAGGAGGCATTTTTAAAGGATAATGCATAAAATTTTATTTACGATTTCATTACAATTAGTTATAACTATTACAAATATTGTTTATTATTACAATAAAAAATATAATTTTTATACTACATATAATAGTAGTCATCATTTTATAAAAAAAACCTCAACTTCATCTTCCTATAAAGATCAACCTACTAACAAACATACTATACCTTCTATTGAAGATTTATCCAACCAAGGCTTACCTAATTATACAACTATAAAACCTAAGACTAACAAAGATAATAAATCAGAGCCTAAAGACCAAGATACTATACCTTCTATTGAAGATTTATCCAATCAAGGCTTACCTAATTATACAACTATAAAACCTAAG
>CAZUHH010000001.1:0-2991 GCA_964620755.1 uncultured Bacteroides sp. | reverse complement strand
TTTATTAATATCAGTATTGTTATTTTTATTAATATCAGTATTGTTTTGTATTTTGTTTACTTCTAAATATTCAATAACATCTTTTTTAGTAATTCTTTTATTTTTACCTGTTCCTACTATTTCTACATCAGAAATTTTATTTTGTGACAAAAGTTTTTTAGCTGAAGGAGCTATGATATTTGAAGTATTATTTTTAATTATATCTTTGGTTTCATATTTATCTTCTTTTTCTATTTTTTCTATCGATCCTATTATTTTACCAACAGATATATTATTATTATCAGCTTCAACATATATATGTAAAATACCAGAACATTTAGCAGTTATTTCAAAAGTTGCTTTTTCTGATTCTATTTCAGCAATAGATTCATCTATTTTTACATAATCTCCATTTTTTTTAAACCATTTTGTAAATACAACTTCTATTATTGATTCTCCAACATTAGGTATTTTAATATCTATATTCATTTTTACTATTATTTTTACTGTTATACAATATCACTACTTATTTGATTTACATCAATATCAAATGCATTAGCAATAATATTTATTTGTTCATGTAAGTGAACTTTATAATAACCGGTTGCCACACTACTACTTTTAGGCCTTCCAATAAATTTTACTTTATATTTATATAAATAATTAGATAAATATGGCCATAATCCCATGTTATATGGTTCTTCTTGAACCCATAATATTTTATCAATATGATTGCATCTTAATATTATTTTTTCAATTTCTTTAATTGGTAATGGATATATTCGTTCTATTCTAACTATAGAAATATTTTTAAATTGGTATTTATTTTTTATTTTTTTCAAATCATAAAAAATTTTTCCACTACAAAATATTAGTTTTGTAATTAATTCATTATTAAAATTATCATCTATAACATTTTTAAATGAACAATTAGTATTAAAATCATTTATATGACTAATACATTGAGGATGTCTTAAAAGACTTTTAGGAGTAAAAATTATTAATGGTATTGTATTTTTTGATTGTTGCCTAATAATATGAAAATATTGAGCTGGAGTAGTACAATTAACTAATTGTAGATTATTATTAGAACACAAACTTAAAAATCTTTCAATTCTTGCAGATGAATGTTCTGGACCTTGACCTTCATATCCATGAGGTAATAATAATATAATATTACTATTTTGATTCCATTTAGATTTTGCACTTGATATAAATTGATCTATAATAATTTGAGCACCATTTGTAAAATCACCAAATTGAGCTTCCCAAATAACAATATTATTTTTATTATTAATAGAATATCCATATTCAAAACCTAATGCTGCATATTCAGATAAATTAGAATTGTAAATTTCAAATTGAGCTTTATTAGTAGATAAATTATTAATAGGAATAAATTCATTATCATTATATAATTTTAAAGCACCATATCTATGAGCAAATGTCCCTCTTTTAGAATCTTGCCCTATTATTCTTATATTATAATTTTCTGATAATAAAGTAGTATAAGCTAAAATTTCACCTATAGTCCAATCAATAATATCTTTTTTAAGAAAATTATTTTCTTTTATTTTGAATATTTTGTGAATTTTAATATGACAATTAGATTTTGATATAAGTTTTATTACTGATAAAATATGATTTCTTACGACATCATTATGAACTCCAGTAAATCCATTATAAATTTTATCATTACTAATAATAAAGTCATTTTTTTCTTTAAAAATAGAATCTTTTGCCAAATTAAATTCATTATTAATATTTCTATATATATCTTTATTGATAGCTAAAATACTATCATTATTAAAATCATGTGAATAATTATTCAATATTTGATTTTTGTATATTTCATATATATTATTATGATTATTTATAGTTTCATATAAGTTAGGATGTATTAATTTTGGATCATCAATTTCGTTATGACCATATTTTCTATAACAAATTAAGTCTATATATATATCACGATGAAATTTTTGTCTATACATTAAACTCATATTAAATGCATATATAACTGCATTTAAATCTTCAGCATTAACATGTAAAACAGGAGCTTTAATAACTTTTGCTATATCAGTACAATATTGACTTGATCTAGCATCTTTGACATCAGTAGTAAAACCTATTTGATTATTAATAACTACATGAATAGTACCTCCTGTATAATAAGCATTTAATAGTGACATTTGAGCTAATTCATATACTATTCCTTGACCAGATATTGCAGCATCTCCATGTATAATTATAGGTAATATTTTAGTATAATTTCTATTATAATCAAGATCTATGAAAGATCTTGATAATCCTTGAACAACGGCATAAATTGACTCTAAATGAGAAGGATTTGGTAACAAAATAGCATTATTATTATTATAACCTAAATGATATTTTACGTCTCCATTTAAATTATTATTAAATATTTTATTAAATTCTCTAAATATATTTACATAAGGTTTTTTCAAAACATTAGCTAAGACATTTAGTCTGCCTCTATGCCCCATCCCGATAATAAATTTTTCAATTTTAAATTTATTATTTTCTTTAATAATATAATTTAAGGATGGTATTAAAGATTCAGCACCTAATATAGAAAATATTTTTTGACCTATATATTTATTATAAAGAAAGTTTTCAAAAACAACTGATTGGTTAATATCATATAATATATTTCTTATGTCATTTAAATTAAATTTGTAATCTAATCTTGATTCCATTAATTCAAATAACCAATTAATGTGTTCTTCATTTTCTAAATAATTACACTCTATACTTAAAGAATCACAATATATTTTTTCTAATTTAGAAATTAAATTTTTCAGAGTTATATTATTAAATCTATAATTAATGTCATTAAAAACCATTTGCGATAATTGTGTATCGCTAAAATTGTAATAATCAATTATTTTTTTAGTATTTGAAATAATTGGATTATTATTAGCATAATGATGTCCTTTAATTCTAAATTCATTAATTAATTTTTCACATAACAAACTATCATGCTTTTTATTT